>NZ_JBSOQX010000027.1:0-33640 GCF_053819265.1 Lacticaseibacillus sp. 30 | reverse complement strand
ATTATTATTCCTCCTCTGTGTTTAGTTCCTTAAATATTGGGTGGTCAACCAAGTTTATCGCCTCGGCATATTGGCCTTCGGTTTCAAAAACAATGACCTCATTGTGCCCGGTGTGAAGCAACCCGGCTGGCACATATAGTGACAACGTTGGCCCCTTCTCCCAGAATCTGCCGATGTTAACACCATTGACCAGCATCACTCCTTTACCAAATCCACGACAATCAAGATACGTATCTTGTGGTTTCACCACATCAAACCCATATTGATAAAAAGCGGGTGTCCCTGCTTGCCAATCGCCGGTGAAATCAAGTTGCGGCGCCTTGTTCAAGTCAAGTGGGTATTGCAGGTAGTCCTTAATGAAATGGAGGTCTACCATGACACCGGTGCGAATTCCCTTAAACTGGGTAATCGCTTCGATTTTTGAGCCATAGTTGACGCGGCTCATGTTTTCGACCAACAGATCTAGTTGATGGCGGCCTTCAACTTCTGGGAGCAGGATGTCATCGCCGATGGCCTCTTGATACTGTGTTGCTAGCGACTTGCCATCAAAGAAGGCTTGAACCCGATCACGGGCATCAATCACGCGCAACTTAGCCGGCGTGCCTTTGTCGGTACCACTGATCAGCGGGTTTGTCCGATACAACGTATAACCGGTGTATTGGCCAAGAAACTCCTGTGTCTGCGGATAAGGTGCGGCTACTGGCTGAGCTAGCTGATCAAGTACTGAGAATAATGACACTTTCGCCGTCAACGGATTGTCCGCCTGCCTCATCGCTGGCTTGACCAGTGGTGTTGTCTGGGCCTGCGATGGCAAGACTTCGTGGATCATTTTCTGAATGGCAAAGTACTTTGGCGTTGGATTGCCTTGCTCATTCAATGGTGCATCGTAATCGTAGGAAGTCACTTGCGGCAGATCATGATCTTTGCGAGCTGAGGTACCGTTCATAAAGCCAAAATTAGTTCCCCCGTGGAACATGTAGAGATTGACACTGCCGCGTTGGATCACCGCTCGCAAGTTCTCGGCAGTTTCTTCTGGGTCGCGGCGAATGATCGGTTCGCCCCAGCGGTTGAACCAGCCGTCCCAGAATTCCATACACATCAACGGCCAATCATGTCCATGAGCTTGATTGAAGGCCGCCAACCGATCGAAATTCATGTCGGCACGTGAGCCAAAATTGCCGGTAGTCAAAATACCAGCGTCGGCCATGCTGCCAGCGTTCAAGGTTGCTGGCCACGGACCATCCGAGGTAAAAAGGGGGACATCAACGCCATGCTTTTTCATAAGTTCGGCCACGGCGGCAAGATAATCCTTGTCTTCGCCATATGAACCGTACTCATTTTCCACTTGCATCATGATGACATTGCCACCATGCGTGACTTGATGACCCACAAGATGAGGCATTAAAGCTGTGTAGTAACGGTCAATCGCTTGCAGATAGGCAGGATCGTCGGTTCGCAAGCGCATCTTTTTCGTTAACAGCCATGCTGGAAACCCGCCGAACTCCCATTCTGCACAGATGTAAGGGGATGGTCGAACGATGGCGTATAAGCCAAGATCCTTTGCGGTGTTTAGAAAGCGTTCAATGTCGAGAATCCCGCTGAAATCAAAGTCACCTTCGCTGTACTCGTGCAGATTCCAAGGGACATAGGTTTCTACCGTGTTAAATCCCAGTGCCTTCAAGTTATAAAGGCTGTGATACCAATCACTGGGATGGACTCGGAAGTAATGAATCGCGCCAGACAGAATCTTGAACGGCTGACCGTCCAACATAAACTCATGATCGATCGAAAAGGTCGTCATGCAGCGCTGGCCTCCTTTCATTCATAACAGCTTATGCTGCCATATTTAAGTGTCACACACTGACACCTTATTTCACAAGGTTTTGTGTCAGGAAAGCTTTCATGCTTCAGCTTGATAGCCTAATTTCCCATCAAGATAGGTGGCTTCGAGCTTGAGATCAGCGTCTAAAACTAGATAATCAGCGGCTCGGCCAGGTAAAATACTGCCGCATTGATCGTCGATATTGCAAGAAGCAGCCGGTGTTTGAGAAGCCATTCGAATAATTGCTTCTGGTGTTGCGGCGTTCCAAGCAAGGAGATTGGTCAGCGCATCTTTCAATTCAAGAACTGAACCCGCCAGACTGTCGCCATCTTTCATCCGCGCCATCCCGTCTTTGACATAAACTGGGAATTCGCCAAGGACGTAATCGCCATCAGGCATCATCCCCGCGCGCATGCAATCGGTAATCAATGCGATATGTTCAGCGCCTTTCAGTCGAATCAAGGTGGTGGCCACTTCAGGACGGACATGATGACCATCACAGATAAGCTCATCATCAACCCCTTGCAGATACATCGCTGCTCCGACCATACCAGGTTCGCGATGGCTCAACGGGCTCATACCATTGAAAGTGTGTGTGAAGACAGTTGCACCGGCTTCGACACAAGCTTTAGCCTGCTCAAAGGTGGCATCACTATGGCCCAAAGCCACCACCGTGCCGTCTGCGGTGGCATACCGAGTGAAGTCAGCAGCACCCTCACGTTCTGGGGCAATCGCAATTTTCTTCAACAAGCCATCAGCGGACGTCTGCCAAGCATCGTATTCTTGCTCACTTGGATTTTTGAAGTACTTCGGATTCTGTGCCCCTTTATGCTTGGTCGTAAAGTATGGGCCTTCAAAATAAATGCCTTGAATCTTCGCACCGCTTTCATCGCCAGCATGTGCGGCAATCGTTTTGCAAACCTCATTGAGTTGATCAAATGAACCGGTCAATGTGGTTGGCAGCCAACTGGTGACACCAGCTTTGAGCAAGTTTTTGCTCATTGTCTCAATGCCATCCCAATCGTTGTCCATTACGTCATGCCCTAACAACCCGTGAATATGGGTATCGACTAAACCCGGAGCAATCAATTTCCCGGATTGTTCAACAATATCGCCATCTGGCTTAGCTGTTTCCGGCAGATACTCGCCAAACTTGCCATCATCGGTGACTTCTAGATAACCACCAATTTCAGTCACATTTTTGAGAAAAAACTTTGCAGCGTGAATGTAGTAACTCATGAACTCTTTTGCCTCCTCTAAACTTGCTCGTTGATGCTGCTTGGTGCCAGTTCACGCTCTATTCTTTACCAGCGTAATCGTGCAAGGTCACGCCTTTAACAACTCGGTTAACGGTGCCGGTTGGTGATGGTGTGTCAGGCAAGTTGCCAACTTTGATCGAAGCAAGCAATGCTACAGTCTGGGCGAACATGACATCTGGGAGAGCCTGATAAGCTTCTGGAAGATCTTTAGGGCCATTTTCAAAATAGAAGGCATCGCCTGAGAAGTTCTGATCCTGCTTGGTGCCCACTGCCATCACGGATTTAGCAATACCGTCACCCTTAACTTCTTCAAGGACATCGATATCATATTGACGGGTGTAGGCATTGTTGCTAACGAGGTCGAACAACAAAGTCTTGTCATCTAGGAAACTCTTTGGACCATGACGGAAGCCCATGGAAGTGTCAAACATGGTGGCATACTTGCCAGCTGTTAGTTCAAGCACCTTCAGGCGAGTTTCGCGGGTCAAGCCGCCAAGACTGCCAGAGCCAAGATAGACGATACGATCAAAATCAAGGTCAAGCACTTTTTGAACTTCCGCTTCACGCGCCACAACTTCTTGTCCCATTGCCGCAATGGCTTTCACCCACTTGCTCTTATCCGTGTCACTGGCGGTATCAAATACCAGCAAGGCACTCAAGGTCATGCAAGAGAAACTGCCTGTCATGGCAAAGCCTTTATCATTTGAACCAGCTGGCTGTAACAGCAACAAAGTCTTGTCTTCCGTTTCAGACTTCTTGGCCAATTGGCCTTCCGGTGCGCAGGTAATGCTGATTTGATGGAGATTGTGAACAACTTGTTCAGCCAGTTCAACAGTTTTCAAACTTTCCGGTGAGTTGCCGCTACGAGCAAAGGAAACCAGAATGGTCGGCGTGTCTGCTTCCAGAAAATCGTAAGGTGCGGACACAATATCAGTTGACCCAATTGATTCAAATTCGAACTTGCTGCGATCACCATGCGCGCGTAGGTATGGCATCACCGTGTCACCAACATATTGTGAACTACCGGCACCAGTGAAAATAACGCGAACGGTTTTGCCATTAGCGGCGGCCGTCACCTGATCCAAAAAGGCCGTGATCTTTTCCTTAGCGTTGGTATAGTTATCAAATGCTTCTTGCCATAGTTCTGGCTGCTGTTTGATTTCAGCAGTTGTAATTTGTGCACCTAACTTGGTTAGTTCTTCAGTTGTTTTTTCGAACAATGTTCTTCATCCTCCTATTGGAAACCTGCTTGCCAGCCCCTAAGCCGGACTGGCTTATGCTTTATTATCTAGTGATTAACGTGATGTACGTGATAAACAAATTGATCCGCGCGAGCCACACTCAAGGTGTATTCAACAATCTCGCCGGTATCGGCAAAAGTTGTTCGCCGAATGTTCAAACAGGCTGACGCTGGTGCAACTCGAAGTTGTTCAGCATCTTCCGGCGTGACTAATCCAGCAAAAAACGCTTCATCGACTGAAACAATGTGAATGCCATAATGACCTTCCAGCCAATCGTATAATGGCGTTTTTGATAGTGCTTCCTGATTAAGACCTGGCACAGTGTTAGCAGGTAAGTAACTGCGCTCAATCATCATCGGTAACGTGTCAGCGATTCGTAATCGATCAAGGACGTAAACGGGCGTGCCTGGTTCGATGCGCATGCGCTTGGCAATTTTGGCGGGTGCCGCAATTTTTTCTAAACGCTGGATCCTAGTCACTGGTTTACGGTTCATTGCCAACATCTGTTTAGTGAAACTGTAGGACCCACTGACATCGGTTCGCTCATCAAATCGTTCTGCAACAAATGTACCTTTACCAGTGCTTCGATAAATGAAACCGCGCAAGAACAATTCGTTCAAGGCAGCACGAACTGTGTTGCGACTGACCTGATACAACTCGCTGAGATCCCGCTCGGACGGCAGCTTATCGTTGGGCTGAAGTTTCTCCTTAATGAACGTTTCCAGCTGATCTACCAGCTGTTTCGTCAACGGAACCTTTTCCATCATCTCACCTCCACGTGGTACCAACCACTTGTAGTGTATGCGTTCCCAGTTCGTGAAGTCAATACATGCGACTTATTTTTATTTTTAACGACTTACAGGTTCTCAAAATGACAACATGTACCAATTTTCGTTAAAAAAAGAAATTGAAATCATGAATTAAGCGGTAACAGACATTTCCATAATTAGACCAAATCAGGAAAATAATTATTTCGATAAGAAAGCGTTCTCATTACGTTCTAATTTTTTGTTTAACAGCCATTTAATCACACCAGTAACAAAAAAATCCCTCGATGGTCTAAAAACCTGTCGAGGGATAACTTTTGTCTTTATGAATATGTTGGGCACCTGATGATCCGCAACCTTATGCGTCTACCCCTGGAGTAGAAGTGACGATTGCCAATTTGCCAGTGAATGCCCAAGTCTTGATCTGGTTGGGAATCAAGAAACTATCGCCTGTTTTGATCGGGTAATCCTTCCCGTCTGCAGAAAAGGTCCCGTCACCGTCAAGCACTGTTACATTGGTATAAGGTGCTTGTTGGGTGAACGTCATGGTGCCATCAACATCAAGGCGATAAACGGCAAAATGCGGTGACAGCGGCGGTTTAACAAACGTGGTGATTTGCCCGCCTGTCACTTGTTCTTTGGTGATATCAAGCTTCGGGTCATGGAAAGGAACGGTCGTCACATCAAGGCTTTGCTTAATATGCAACTCACGCTTGTGACCTTGATCATCTTTCCGATCATAGTCGTAAAGCCGATAAGTCGTATCGGAACTTTGTTGGGTTTCCAATGCCACGATGCCTTTGTTTAAAGCATGTATCGTGCCGCTTGGAACATACACAAAGTCGCCAGTCTTGACTGGATATTTCCGCAACAAGTGCTCCCAATCGCCGGCTTCGATCATTTCTTTGAGCTGTTCATGCGTTTTGGCGTGATGCCCATAGATCAAATAAGCCCCTGGATCTGCCTTCAGGATGTACCAGCATTCAGTCTTACCGAGTTCGCCTTTTGCTTCGTGGGCCGCAGCATAAGCATCGTCAGGGTGAACCTGAACACTTAAACTAGCTTCGGCATCGAGAATCTTCACGAGCAACGGGAACTCCTGACTATGTTGTGGACCAAAATAAGCGGGATCTTCATGCCACGCCTCGCGAAGGGTTTTACCCTTCAATGGACCGTTTTCAATGGTCGCCGGACCATGCGGATGACCTGAGATGATCCAAGCCTCACCGATTTTACCGTCTGGAATGTCAAAGCCGTACTCAGTTTCGAGTTTGCGGCCGCCCCATATCTTAGGATTGAAGTATGGTTTTAAAAATAATGGTTCTGTCAAAATGCCCACTCCTTTTCTAAACAAGCGCTTCAGATCAGAAATCCGCATGTTAAACCTCTGAACCACATGATGAACACCCCATCATCTCATTCATGTCCGCTAATACGCCGTTTTCTAACCAATTTGCCTTTGCGCTGCTTTTTCGTCGTTTTCAAGTTCATTATACAGTACCTATCTAGACCGCTGACCTTTATTTTGTAAACTTGCGGCTCAATTAAACTAAATAACAAGACGGAACCTTACTAGCCGATTATTTTGCGGGTAAATGCTGGCGAGGTAGTTGTCAAAACAGCCAAAATCATCTCAATGACATCACAATTTCATCAAATCCTTGCGTGACACTATGAAATGGTGTTGGCGCACAACACCATAACGGCCCGTTGCGCAAAAGATGCGTAGCGGGCCGTATTTTCGGTTATTGTCAGGAATTAGACGGCCATGCGATGTTGCCTCCAAAAGAAAACAATGCTAATGACACCCAAAATCGTGGCAAGCCCGGCTAGCATCAATTCCCACCCGGAAGCTTCTGCCGTTTTTGGTAAATACCGGTCTGGATTCACAATGGTTTTTGTTGGCACTTGCTGCTGCCTTGGATCGGGTTGCGGCGCCGGCTTCAGAACTAACGCAGCGATGGCAGCTGTAATCTTGGCAGCCATGGTATCAACTTGGGCTTGCTGGGTGATGCTGAGATTACGATTAACAGCAGCAAGCGCCGCATCAACGGCACTAAGGTCTTGATAGTGTGACCGGTCAAGTTTCTTTGCAGCTGCAATGGCGGCATCAACCTTTGTGTAATCGGCTGGCCGCAGTTGCAGTGCCTTGATGGCGACCGTAATGGTCTGGGCATAGCCGTCAACCAATGCCTGATCGGTTGCCTTTTTACCGCGGACAACAGCATTTAACGCTGCATCAAGTTTAGCAACTGATGCATCGGTGTACTGATTAAGTTGCCGCGGCACGGCAGCGATGGCGGCATCAACTTTACTGTAATCGGCTGGGCGAACTAAGTAAGGTGCATAGGCTGTCGAAAATTGATCCATCAACTTCAACAGCGCCGGCATGTCTAACTGTGCACTCGGATCATCCGCCCAAACCGCCTGCACACTGCCAATAATCGGCACAGCACTCGAAGCGCCTGGTACATCAGTGAATTTTTTACTTGCTAAACTAGCTAGCGCCGTTTTGTAACTATAGAGATCGCCGTCCACGCGACCTAAAACCCAATACCAACCGTCATTAGTATTCATGATTTTCAAACCCTTATCGGTCAAAAACTCTGGCTTTGCGACATCATACCCGCTCCAGCCAGCCGTCCAATAAGAGACGATCAAATCCTTGTCAAAAGTCCCGAAACTGGTGTTATTGTCATAATAAATCCCGTCATTGAAAACCATCGGCTTCAGGCCGGCATTTTTGGCCATCGCCGCTAAGTCGTTGACGTATGCCACAAACTTTTTGTAGGTGCCACTTTGTTGCAACTTGGCCCAGCCACCAGTATCGACATCATTTGCATACTCGTCACTGCCAAAGTTGAAGGTCGTAGCATGACCCTTGAAATACATCACATACTTCTGCAATAGTGCTTTTGTGAAGGCAATGGCAGTGTCATTGTTAAGATCGACAGTCCGTTTAGACCCATTAAAGGCAGGATTCTTAATGCCTAGTTGCGCCATCGCCGTCAAAATGGCATCCATATGGCCGGGACTATTGATAACCGGAATGATATTGATATCCCGTGCCGCTGCATATTTCAAGACCGCATCCATGTCGGTTTGCGTCAACGCATTCCCGTTTGGATCATCGTAGTACGCTTTGTTACCAGCCTGTATGGCCTGTTTCACGACATCACTGCCATATGTTTTGCCATTGATCGTCACGCTCATGTCATCAAGTAGCAATCGCAATGCATCGTTGCCCAATAAAACCTGCACATCGGTGTAACCGTCTGTATGTGCCCGATCAATGATCGTTTTCAACTGATCCGCGGAAAAATACTTTCGTCCCGCATCAATCGAAAAAACGCTTTTCAAGGTGTTATCAGCAGCAGCTACCTGCTTGGGCGGCTGACTCAGACTCAACACCATACCCAGCAGTCCAACAATCGCCAATAACCAAAATCGAAACCCGTGCTTCTTCAAAACTTCAACCTCCTTTTGTGGATGGTTTCTGCAACAAGATTGGCCTATTCCACCAACAAGTTAAGAATATGCTGGAATCGCTTTCAATTCAAAATGATTTTCATATCTCACACGTTATTCTCATATTTCGTTAATATTATTGTATGTTTGCTTTCAAATGGTTATCCCCTCGCTTTAAAGGGTCTAGATGGTCTTGTTGGTATGTAAAAAGAGCCATCCCAAATGGAATGACTCTTTTCAGCATGCGACTAGCAGCTTATTTCTTAGTTGTTCGCCGAGTGGTTTTGGGCGCCGCTTTTTTGGTCGTCCGCTTCGTTATCTTGGCCGCTGGCTTCTTAGCTGCCGCTGGCTTGGCCGCTGATGTTTTCGCCGCTGTCGTTGTTTTCTTGGTTGTTTTGCGCGTCGTTGTTCGCTTCATTGCCGTCCGGCGCGTGGTCTTTTTGGCTGGTGTTTTTTGCTTATTAGCTGGCACCGGTTTTGCGGTTTCTTTGGGCTTCGCCATTTCTTCTTGAATATGGTCAAGTTTCTCATGAACGGAAGCGGTCATTTGCTTATTGAGCGTCTCAAAGCCTGTGAGATAATCCGCTGCCGTTGCAATTTCATCGATTCTCAAACCCGACACGTTCACAAATGGTGATGCCACCACTAAATAGACCCGAACCGGCACAATCTCGTCTGCCTCAAGAAAGTTCGTGACTTTATTGACATTCGCAAACGGCAGATTGATGATGCCAGTTTCAACTGTGATGATGGTCGGCTCAGGAAAATCGATGACGAGGTCGGCCTGAATCAGTTGCTGCTTGTCGATGGCCTTGCGGACGTCTGCAAACACCTTCGTCAAGCCCGCCTCGATGCCGTCCTTTTTGAACGCTGCAGCGGTCAGATGATTCTCGGTATGCTCGAAGCTGCCATCTAAAATGGCTTCCTGAAACTTGTGTACATTGATTTCCATATCAGTCTCCTTAAAAGCTTAGAACTGCTCAGACCATCATAGCCCACCACAGCAAGCAGACGCAAACTAAAAAAGACCATCAAGGCAAGCAACGCTCGCCTTCTAGTCTTTTTTTAAATAAAGTTATTTATTTTCTTTTAAAATAGTTTCAGTCTGCTTTTGCAAATTGTTAAACGCTGTTTCGCCGCTGACATTCTTGGTCAGCGTGCTGTCGACAGTGCTCATCAAATCGTTACGATAATCGGTGTAACCGGTAAAGACAGTTGAGGCAAAACTCTGTGAAACTGCAGAGACCGCGGCTTTATACTTGTCGTTCTTTTGTAGATAATTCTTAAATGTCGGGCTGTTAGATGCCGTTTTTGTCACCGGCACATAGCCAGAATCCATCGCCCACTGTGATGCATTTTCAGACTTCAGCAAGAATTTCTGGAACGCCCAAGCACCTGCTTGTTGCGCTTTAGAGGCCCCTTTAAACAAAACATTGTAATTTCCGTTCAGTGGATTGCTGCGTTTGCCTTCGTATGTCGGAATCACAGCAGTACCCCAGTCAAGATCCTTTGGGGCCTGTTGGATAAGAACCGGCACGGTTGCCGAAGAACCAATCCCAAAGACCGCTTTTCCATTTGCAAATGGCACACTGAAGTATTGATCTTCGCCAGCAGTTTTCAACGCACCGCTCTTGCGCAGATCCAGAATTTGATTCACAGCTGCCAATGTCTTCGGTGCATTCAAATTAGCCTTCAGTTTCGGTGTAATTAGTTGACTGCCAGCACCATATGCCATCCCCTCAAGCGCAACATCATAACTTTGATCTAACTCAATCGCGTTGACATCAGTTCCCTTGAGTTTCTCCTGATCGGCTGCAAAATCAGCCCATGTTTTCGGTATGCTGATATTGTACTGGGACATCAACTTCTTGTTATAAAACAACACCGAAGTCGAGACTGAGAATGGCAATCCGTAGTACTTGCCCTCATATTTACCTGCAGACAAAAAGCTTGGATAAATATCTTTTAAATCAGCATTGCTCAACTTATCCGCGCCATTTAACATTTCTGGATCAAATGGCAATAACAACTTGTTCTTCACGTAGTCGCCAATGTTCGTATACGGTGACTGCGCCATGGTCGGCAACGTTTTTGATTTGCCGGCTGCCATAATTTTCTGTTGCAACGCGTTGTATGATCCCTGCGAAGTTGCGACAACTTTATACTTCTTTTGACTCTGGTTGAACTTGGTGATGAGCTTGTTCAACGATTTATCATAAGTCCCCGTCATCCGATGCCAGTAGGTGATTTTCACTGGCGCACTTGAAGACGATTTCGTAGCCGTCCCCTGCTTGCCACAGGCTGTCAGTAACAACAAAACAGCACCCATTAAGCCTAATAGCCGCCAAAAACTAGTCTTTTTCATTTCTATGTCCCTCATTCAGTGTCGCGGCTTACCGATCGACAGTGTTTGCAAGCCGCCGTATTTGTCATGTCTTGACACCCTTATTATGCCTCTTATATTTATAAAAGCAAAGAAACACCCGGTATTTTTAGTTTTCAAAAGTTACGCTAAAATTGCCGTGCCAAACTCCGCAATCTCCGGCCTGATGAGGCTTGCGACGCGGAGCTAGAGCGTGACGGCGCATGACCCTGACTCACCAGTCTTCCCCATAGAGAATGTATGTTCTATACTAATAACTAACCATGACAAGCAAGGGGGCGCAGTGATGGCAAACAATCGCATTGGTATTCGTGAGTTCGTTGAGTTAACCGTTCGCACCGGCGACCTCAATCCAATCACCAGCAATTCAAATAACACCGCCATCATTGGTAGCCAAATTCATCGTAAACTTCAAGCTGCTCACCGTGAGTCCGATTACGAAAAGGAAGTTTACCTCAAAACCGCCGTCACCGTGAACGATGAAGACTATCAGCTCGAAGGCCGAGCGGATGGTGTCTGGACAGATGACACCGGCCTCACAGTTGAGGAAATCAAAACCAGTGCGCGCCCATGGGAAGAGGCCACACAAAATACAAAAGACCGCTATTGGGCGCAAGCACGTATTTATGGCCATCTACTTTGTGAACAACGGCATTTGGATCAAGCAACAATCACGCTGGTTTATGTCCAGACCAGCACCGACACAGTCAGCCGTTTCAGTGAAGTCAAAAGTGCCGCCGAGTTGGCTGATGATTTCACTGATTTACTTGAAGAATTTCGCGACTGGCTCAAACTACGTAGTGATATCATCAAACGACGCAACACCTCCATCGACCAGCTTGATTTTCCATTTCCGCAATTCCGAGCTGGTCAACATGAGCTAGCCGCCGCTGTTTATAAGGCGATCTATAGCCAAGCACGTTTGTTTGTGCAAGCTCCCACCGGCACTGGTAAAACCATCTCTGCACTTTTCCCAACCTTAAAAGCGATGGGCACGGGCTTGATCCAACGAGCCTTTTACCTAACTGCCAAGCAAAGCACTCGACGCGTGGCTGAACAGGCGATGGCCTTGATGGCGCAAGCAGGTTTAACCGCCAAAAGTATCACTTTAACGGCTAAAGACACCATCACATTTGCTGACGAACCTGATGACCCCAGCAAGAATCCTTACATGTTAGGTTACTATGATCGCCTAAAACCAGCCTTACACGATCTACTGGAACACGAGGATCAACTGACGCGTCCCGTCATCGAGACTTATGCTCGCAAACATAGGCTCGATCCATTTGAATTTTCACTGGATGCCAGCCTATTTTGCGACGTCATCATCTGTGATTACAATTATCTCTTTGATCCGCTGGTTTTTTTGCAACGCTTTTTTAGCGAAAAAGATGATAGCAATTTCTTCCTGATCGATGAAGCGCACAACTTAGTCAGTCGCGCGCGGGACATGTACACCGCTGCCATCACAGATCAAGATTTCGTCCAGTTAAAAAAAGCGCTAACCCCTTATAAAGGTGCCCCTTTGACAAAAGTTCGCCGCGCCATGACACGTATTTTGAATACCCTTGATGCAACGACTTCAACCTTGTTGACCTCACAACCGACCATCTTTCAAGATGATCCGCTTGATGACCTCACCGCAGTTCTTTTTCGCTTCACCGAAGTCGTTCACGATTGGCTCAGCGAACCGCCAACCCCCGCGTTGCAACCTGCTGTCGATCTCGTTTTGCCGGTATTTTTTCTAGCCAATCAATATCTGCGAATTGGCGACTTCTATGACGCGACATTCAAAACCGAAGTCACTAAAGAAAACGGCCAGATTATGGTTAAAGAACTGTGTCTCGATCCATCGCAATTTGTGGACGAAGCCTTGAAAAAAGGGCGTGGTGCCGTCTTATTTTCGGCGACCTTATCACCGATGGCATATTTTCAAAAGTTTCTTGGCGGGATCGACAACAGTCTCGCCTATACGCTGCCCTCCCCATTTGATCCCGCCAAACAAGCAGTTATTGTTGACGCTAGTGTCAATACGACTTATCGACGACGCACGCAGGATTTGCCGCAGTTGATTGCGAGCCTGACAACATTAGTTCGCACCAAAAGCGGCAACTATCTCTTCTTTTTTCCATCCTATGCCTACTTGAAAACGGCCTATGAAGCCTTCACTGCGGCGAATCCCGATCTAAGGATTTGCGCCCAAGAAAATGCCATGACTGAAGCGGATCGGCAAACATTTCTAGATTATTTTCAAACTGGCAGTGAGCCGATTATCGGGTTTGCCGTGCTTGGCGGGATCTTTGCTGAAGGCATTGATCTCAAGGGAAGTCGACTGATTGGCGTTGCAATTATCTCCGTGGGGTTGCCAGGTATCAATGCTGAAACCGATCAACTGCGGGCCTATTTTGATCGGGCAAACGGTCAAGGATTCGCATATGCCTATCAGCTGCCGGGTTTCAATAACGTGTTACAAGCAGGTGGCCGCGTCATCCGCGGTACCAAGGACGTCGGAGTCATTCTGCTGATTGACGAACGGTTTATTACCCCACGTTATGCCCGCCTTTTTCCAGATCACTGGACCCACGCCCAAGTCAGCTACAACCCAACGCAATTAGCTCAACTCTTGACGCATTTCTGGGAGGCCCATCATGAAAACACAGCTCACGCTTGATTTAGAAAAAACGCTTTATGCCTACTGGCAAGAACAAGGGGCCACCGTGGTTGAAGAAGTGACGATGCCAGACGATCGCGGAATTGTCGATACGCTGGTTCGCCAAAAACAGCAAGACGCGACTATTTGGCGTTGTTTTGAGCTCAAAGTCACCAAAGCCGATTTCCATAGTAGCGCCAAACTCAGCTTTATCGGTCATTACAACTATTTTGTCTTGCCACAACGACTGTACACGGCGGTGGCTAGTGAAATTCCACATGGGATCGGTGTTTTTACCTACCATCCCTTCTCTAAAGCCGCAATCGCCGCCAGCGCTGTTCCTGTGGTAACACCTGGTACTTTGACGATCGCCAAACCAGCTCGCCGTCAAGAACTGCAAGTCCCTGAAGCCACTTTGACCGACCATTTCATCGCCAGCCTCAATCGCGAAGTAGTCAAGGCCAAACAAGTTGCCAAGGGCCTTGGCCAATTCTCAGAAGCCGATCTATTTACTGAACTGAAAAAACGCTCAACCGATTACGATATTTATCACCCTGACAAGAATCTTTATGATCAGTTTGTTTCGGAGCTCGACAATACCACGATCAATGCCTTACAAGAAGAGATTGACGCGTTGAATGCTGAACTAGCCACTATCAAAATGGACGCCAACAGATGAAGTATTTTCCGATTATCCGGGGTAAATTATATGATCTGGCTGCGGTGACACAGCTGGTTGCCGATCACCAATTACCAAAAACCGTCATCCCTGTCATTGAACCGGTCAAAGATATCCCCGGCGTCACGAAGGTAACTAGCGCTCTGGTTCAAGCAGCACATCCGGGCTATGTAATTCAAAATCCGCAAGTCGGCACGTATCAGTTACTGGCAGCGCCGCGCCATGTTGTTGTTTTAAGTGACGTTGTGCAGCCCGCCCGAATTTTTGATGCCCGACCAGCCGCACTGGTGATCGCAACGACAGCAGCGCAAGCAAAAGTTCTGCCACGGCACCAGCTAGCCTTGGTGCCTGATGAGGCGCGGGTTCGCCGACTGGCTTTGCCTCACGCCATTTATTTAAATGACCATTTCACCGTTTATCCACACACGGATGACTATGGTATCTTGCAAGATGAGTTTTATCAGTACGCTCCGACTTCACTGCCTGGTATCGGCTTTGCGGACTATCCCCTTGCCACCAGTGACTATTTCGAGCATGGTTATCCGCAACGAGCTGTCGCCATTCATCTGGTTTATCCAGCGGCCGATGGCACATTGCGGTTGCATCACTTCGTTTCGGTTAATAACGACGACTTTGCCAATCCGCAAGCCAAGTTTTTCGAAGTCTTGGATCAACTAACGGCATGGCTGCCATTTCACCCAGATGCGCAAACAACTGGAACCAGTGCGTTCATGACCGCGGCCACCCGCCATCATTTTCCCGGCCTTGGCATTGTTCGTAAATATCAGCTCATGCATCATCTCGAACTCATCGGGCGCTGGTTGCAACCCGCGCCGCGACATTAACGAAAAATCGATTGCCTATCAATTGGTAATCGATTTTTTGTTGAAATATTTTTTATATTGTTGAAAGCGTTTCTTAATAAATATTTCACAATTTTAAACGTGGGCAATCTAGTCACGAACAACTAATTATGTTACACTTTTTGTGAAAACCTTATCAATATATGAAGGAGTGTTTACCTAATGAAAGTTCTTGTTATTGGTGCGACTCATGCCGGTACATTCGCAACACAGCAAATTTTGACAGAGCATCCCGATTACGACGTGACTGTCTATGAACGAAATAGCAATCTATCATTTCTATCATGTGGCATCGCTTTGTGGGTTGGTGATCATGTCAGTGATCCTGATAAAATGTTTTATTCCAGTCCTGAAGCATTGGCTGCGCTGGGTGCTAACATGCAAATGGAGCATGACGTTTTGGCGATTGATCCTGTAGCGAAAACGGTTGAAGTCAAGGATCTCAAAACCGGCAACGTGACCACTGATACATATGACAAATTGGTTTACACAACTGGTTCGACGCCGATCGTCCCAAACATTCCGGGCATTCACGACACGGATGTTCATCTTTGCAAAAATTGGCATGATGCCAAGGCTTTAAAGGCGCTTGCTCCGACCATTAAAAGTGCGATCGTAATCGGTGCCGGCTATATTGGCGCCGAGCTTGCCGAACAGTATGCACTAACTGACAAACAAGTTACCTTGATTGATGGCTTACCACGAGTGTTGGCGAAAAACTTTGACGCTACCATTACAGATCGAGTAGAAAAACTTTATACGGATCATGGCGTCAATTTAGCACTGGGTGAGATGGTCACCGGTTTCACCCAAGGCACTGATGGTGAGATGACCGTCACAACTGACAAAGGCAGCTATACAGCAGATGTCGCTGTTTTGTGTACCGGTTTCCGACCAAACACGGAACTGCTGAAAGACCATTTGGAGACCTTGCCAAATGGTGCCGTGATCACCGACGCCTATATGCAAACTAGCGATCCTGCTATTTTTGCAGCCGGCGACACTGCTACCGTGCATTACAACCCGACTGGCAAAAATGACTACATTCCGTTAGCAACCAATGCCGTCCGTCAAGGTATTTTAGTCGGCAAAAATATTGAAAAACCAACCGAAAAGTATCTCGGTACCCAATCAAGTTCAGCGGTTGAACTTTTCGAACACGCCATTGCTGCCTCTGGCATGACCACTGAAGGAGCCAAAGCCCGTGGCATTGAGGTTGCCAGCGTGACCATTGAGCAGGATTACCGACCTGATTTTATGCTGACCACCACGCCGGTTCTTTGCAGCTTGACTTGGGATCCTAAAACGCACGAAGTCAAAGGCGGGGCCTTCTTTTCCAAGCATGACATCAGCCAAAGTGCCAATGTCATCTCCTTAGCGATTCAAACACACATGACGATCGAAACATTGGCCATGGTCGACATGCTCTTCCAGCCAAACTTTGACCAGCCAATCAACTGGGTCAACGCCGTCGCCATGGCAGCCGTTGCCAAAGCTCAGGAAATGGAAAAAACACCGGTAGCTTAATCCATTCGAATTGCAAACAATCATCTAAGAGCCACTATTTCTTCTTGGAATTTATGATTTGTTAGGTTCCGAATAACCCGGGAAAAAGCGCAAGGGCAAAAAAGTTCTTTGCCCTGCCCCACTCATAAATCCCAGTCATTACCCGATAAAAACCAAAAAGCGAATGATTTCCCCTGTATAAGGAGAGGAGGTCATTCGTTTTTGCTTGACGTCTGAAAATTTTTCCCTGACTTTTCCAATGCACGGATTACCCAGTCACTTTCGCGTCTGATCAAGCGCATGAAACTATTTGCCCACGAAAATTGAGCTTGAAGCAGCCAAACAAAATAGCCTTGAAACTGCCGGCTAACAAGTACTATCTGAGCCGCGATCACGATTCAGAAACTGGTGATTTTTTTCGATTTTAATCATTGAATGTGGCTAAAGTTGTTTTTAATCTTGAGTAATTTTTAATCCTACCGTTAATGTCTATTTTCAAACATATTAATCAACAGCAAAAAATAAACGTTGCAAAATCGTCTTTTTTCGTCGCATTTTGAAACTTATGGCTAAATAAGCCACGAAAAGCCCGAATAACGCAACGTTAATTTCTCTGCTGCCTATAAATCGCCTAATACTTGTATATTATGTACAGGGTCGCTAGCACCTAGATAGTTTTGTCTCAGATCTACGGCAATTAGCGGGAAGGAGAGGAAAGAGAAATCATTTTTGACCCCTTCAACCGTGACATACTAAGCACACTTTTTCATATGTGTTCTTGTACTATCCCAAACGAAGGGGTGACACTACATGGCAATTGCCGATGCTACCTCAGCAATGGTTTCCGCACTGCTGGGCATTATGGACAATCGCCGTGGTTGTAGTAAGCCGAAACATTCAAAAAATACTAGGAGCTGAAACTTATGTTGGAAAATAACTTAGTGCTTAAAAACTTTTCGTGCATCGATGATTCAGAATTAGCAGAAAGTCAAGGCGGCATTGGTGTTGTCGCTACCGGCGTCATCATTGGAAGCCTCACTGTATTTCTGTCCGGTGTCTTCTCTGGCTTTACGGATGGCATGACGCAAGAAAAGAAACCTGCAACTGTATAAATAAGTGGTGAACGTGCCAAAGCAATTCGTACTTCGCGTTCTCGCAAAGAAGCTCCCTTTGGCCATTATTGCCCGTCTTTTGATCTTGATGCTTTGGCAGTTTGGCACGGGAGTCTTGCAAACTTAATTTCATGTGGGTTATCAAAAAGGTAGCTCTATAGCTAGTTGTTTGAAATAGACACGATAAATGGAGGAAGCCACAATGAATCAAAAAGCTTTGAATCAATTTCCTGAACTTACCTACACAGAACAAGTGCCGGTTGTTGGCGGCGATTTGTCAGTCGAAGTCATCATGAAAGGTATCTTCACCGGTATCTTTGATGCTGGGTACCAAGTGGGTCAGTCAATCGCAAAATGGGTTAAGTAATCATTGAGCTAAAGCTACAAAAGCTTGCATGATGCTCACCAGACCAAAACGCAGTGCACACTTATTGAGTGCACTGTTTGTGCTTTTCAGCTTTCTATTGTCCTCAGTTATCCCCCACTCCAAAAAAGCTGACGCATCTAAAGGTATCTCACTTGCTTAGAGAGATGTCGTTCAATACCGTTTAAAAATAAACGTAGCAAAATCCGCTTTTTTCGTCGTTATTTGGCATTTTTGACACTGCTAGCGACGAAAAAGCAGCAATTATCAACGTTAAAATTTAAAGCAACAAAAAAGCGGCCGCCCATCGTATATTGTCTATAGGATAGCTACCAAGCCTGCAAGTCTATCTAGGGACCAAATATTCAAACAGCAGATCAATCTAAGGAAGTGCCGAAAAAGCTCGGCAACAATTTATAGCTTTACATACCAACAGCTTGGACAAAATCGCTAGTGGACCGGACATTTTCTGTCATTGATCTCGACTCAACCACATGATGTTGCGTTACTGGAGATCTCACAAAATTGGGGACAGGCCTTAGCCAAGAACATTTCGCCATCCATTGCAAAATACATCTTTAAATCCCCTACAAAGACTGCTCCATCTGAACTGATCAAAAGTCCGGACTATGATGATTAGGATAGCTATCAATCGTTGAATCGTACTGGATATCCCGTGAATGCAGGATATTTTTTGCCCCGGAATGAAAAAAAGCAAAAAAAGGAACACCCTCTCGCGAGAATGTTCCAGTTTAATTTTAGCCATTAGTTATCCTTATAGTGAAGGACGAACAGCAAAATCAGGCATGAAGTAAGCTAATGCCGTATACTTCACATTTTCACCTGGTTGTGGTGCCTGAATCATTGTACCGCCACCAATGTAGAGCGCTACGTGGTAAGAGCTACCATGTCCGCCCCAGAAGAGCAAATCACCAGGCTGAAGTGCACTCAGTGAGACTTGCTGACCAGAAGATTCTTGTGGCACTGTCCAACCACCGATGTTAACACCGGCGCCGTTCAAAAAGGCATAATACATCAAGCCTGAGCAGTCAAAGCTGTTAGGACCCTTGCCACCCCATACATAAGGTTTCCCAATTTGCTGTTCAGCAATTGAGATAACCGCCTGAATTTTTGCCTGACGTGACGGCGTAACAGGAGCTGGGGCTGGGGTTGGTGCAGGAGTCGGCGTTGGTGCAGGAGTCGGCGTCGCGTTATTTGTCGTTTCCTCGGTATTGACCGTATTGCTTGGTTCTGCCTGCTGTTGCTGTTCCTGAGTTGCATCAACCTGTGTCGTTGCAGGCGCAGCACTGGACTCAGGCGTCGTAGTCTGCACAGCTGCAGCGCTAGAATCAGCAGCAGCCTTCGATGCGGCAGCACTGGACTCTGCAGCAGCACTGGATTCTGCGGCAGCACTCGCTACAGCGGCAGCAGAAGATGCAGCAGCGCTAGAAGCATTCGCAACCGCAGCAGCTTCTGAAGCGGCAGCTAATGAAGCCGCGGCACTAGACGCTGCAGCACTGGAGACAGCAGCATCCGAAGCGGCGGCATTTGAAGCAGCTGCGTTCGAAGCCGTTGCATCAGATACAGGCGCAGTCGGTGCCGCAACACTCGTTGCAGCAGATGACTGCGGTGCTGGTGCAGGTGTTGTGCTAGCAAAACGTTCTGGCACGTAACCGCCATTTGCTAACCGATACCATGTTTCGCCATTGGCTTGCAACTGGGCAACCGCCGTCAACGTCTGGTTGCCTTCCAGATACTGGCCAGTTGCCTGACTGTACGCTGGTGTTGCCCAAACTGTGACTGCAGAACCAATGTTTTTAACATATAACTGAATGTTTGCTGTCTGGGTATCAGGCTGTGCGGCTGCTTGACTCGCAGGTGCCTGACTTGCAGGTGCTTGGCTAGCTGGCGCTTGGCTAACCGGTGCCTGACTGGCAGTTTGTTCTGGTGCTTGAACGGTGACAGTCTTGCCGTCAAAATTCAAATAAATGCCAGGGATCCACTGATTGTCGCCGACTTTATACCAAGTAGCACCGTTTCGGTCAACTTTTTGACCTAGAACTTGTACTTTGTCACCAAAAGTCACATAGCGTTTTACTTGATGCCATGATGGACTATTCCATACGGTGGTCGCACCCGATTTGTAATTGACTGTCCCCGTTGAAGCGGAAACAGTATTAGCGCCGGTAGCTAAAGTTGCCAAACCGGCAGCACCAACGAATCCTGCCGTAACTGACAATACTTTCTTTGCATCTACCATGTATGTACTCCTCCAATCCAAAACTGAATTTTTTCAAAAATTGCGTTTTACTTGCGTTTACCATTTCTTAAGAAACCATATACAGAATAACACGTTTCCTACTGGTACGCACATTAAAAAAATATTTCAACTGTAAAATTCACGGCGCCAAAGCCTTGGTATAACTAGATTTCATGCGTTATCTAACGATCAGGAACTGTTTTGGCAACACCGAGTGCCAGACCGATCATGTCATTAAAGCTGGTCTGTCGCTCTTGGGCTGAGGTTTCTTCACCTGTAACCAAGTGATTTGAAACCGTGAGGATCGATAACGCGTGCACATGGTACTTAGCCGCAAGTAGATAAAGTGCCGGCGTTTCCATCTCAGTCGCCAGCACTTCATAATCAATGAGTTTTTGACGATCCATCTCATCGTTATAAAAGCGATCCTCGCCAAGCACGTTACCAACATGATAGCGAATTGCGCTAGTATCTGCCAAGTTTGCCGCCTCACGAAGAAGGTTGAAGTCGGCTAGTGGGGCAAAATAAAGCCCGGCGCCAAACGTATTCAAGATAATGCTGCTATCAGTCGAAGATCCTTGGGCCAGCACAACATCGCGAACTTTGACATTTTCGCCCATGCCGCCAGCTGTGCCAACGCGAATGAGCGTTTTAACCCCATAGTCTTGAATCAATTCATTAACATAAATTGAGATCGAAGGAATGCCCATCCCGGTCGCTTGAACCGACACGCGCCGGCCTTCAAACGTGCCGGTGAATCCAAATGCATTCCGCACCATGTTGTAACGTTGGGCATTGTCCAGAAAGTTTTCCGCGATGTACTGTGCTCGCAATGGATCACCTGGCAATAAGACGACGTCGGCAATGGCTCCTTTTGGGGCATCAATATGTGTGCTCATGACAATGATTCTCCTTCAAAATGTGGGTTTATTTAAGTAGCTTTAAGAACGACTGGCCAACTTGATTACCTGTGACACCAAAATTATCTAAAATCGTGGCACCAAGATCCGAAAATGGCGAACGAATACCTAAATCGCCATTACCCGGCAATTGCTTGCTGTAGGCTAGCAACGGAACATACTCGCGGGTGTGGTCTGTTCCGCGGAAAGTTGGGTCATTTCCGTGGTCCGCCGTGATCATCAATAGATCCTGATGCCGTAGCACTGTCATTAAGTCGCCCAATTGTCGATCGAAAGTCATCAAAGCATCCCCGTCGCCTTGCGCGTTACGGCGATGGCCATACATCGCATCAAAATCCACTAAATTGGTGAAAATAAATCCGCGGCGGTCCGATTTGACTGCTTCAATTGTTTTTTCCATGCCATCAACATTACTAGTGGTATGAACACCGTCATCTAGCCCTTGGCCAGAGAAAATATCGTTAATTTTCCCAATGCCATAAGTCGCAATGCCAGCACCTTGAAGGCGATCAAGATCTGTCGGCTTATCCGGCTTAAGTGTGTAATCATGACGGTCACTGGTCCGCGTGAACGTAGTGGGATCTGTCCCGACATATGGCCGTGCAATCACCCGACCAATGCGATATGGTGCGTCAATTGTGATGCTGCGAACGTAACGGCAAATGCGATAAAGTTCTTCAAGTGGAATGACATCCGTTTGCGCCGCAATTTGAAGCACCGAATCACCTGAGGTATACACGATCAGATCGCCAGTTTTCAGCTGTTGCTCACCATAGTCCTTGATCGCTTCTGTGCCAGAATAAGGTTTGTTCAAAACAACTTTACGGCCGGAAAACTCCTCAATTTGTTTAATCAACTCAGCCGGAAAACCTTTGGGAAAATAGCCTAAAGGTTCCGTCACAGGCAAACCCATCATTTCCCAATGACCATCCATACTATCTTTACCTGCAGAAATTTCGGCCATTTTGCCAAAATAGCCACTGGGACTACCTAACGCCGTCACGCCAGCAATTGGTGTTGGTCGAGCAATATTACCCAACCCAATGGCCTGCAAATTTGGCAAAGCCAGTTTACCATCAAAATAGGCACCAATATGACCAAGTGTGTCAGCGCCGGTGTCATCATACTTAGCGGCGTCAGGTGCTTCACCAATACCGATTGAATCCAACACAATCGTGATAATGCGATCAAATGCCATCTTATGCTTCGCCTGCTTCCTTCAAAATTTGAATCCCTGCACTGGCACCAAGACGATCAGCGCCAGCATCAATCAATGCCTTAGCTTCAGCATAAGTGTGAATGCCGCCCGCTGCCTTAACCCCTAGTTTATCGCCAACTGTTTTGCGCATCAAAGCGACATCGTGCACCGTCGCGCCGCCTGCTGCAAATCCAGTAGATGTTTTCACATAATCAGCGCCCGCCGCAGCTGCTAACTTGCAAGCCGTGACTTTTTCATCATCCGTGAGCAAAACCGCTTCGATGATCACTTTTAGCAAACCACCTTTAGCATGAGTCATATCAGCAACTGCCTGAATGTCAGCACGAACATGATCGTTATGCCCTGCCTTCAATTCGCCAATATTCAGGACCATATCGATTTCCTGAGCACCTTCGTCAATTGCCTGTCCAGTCTCGAAAACCTTCGTCTGGGTGGTGTTTGCCCCGAGAGGAAAGCCGATAACCGTGCAGACGTTCACATCCGTGTCGCGCAAACTAGCCGCCGCCCGAACAATCCAATAAGGATTAATACAAACTGATGCAAAACCGTACTGTTTTGCTTGTGCCAATACTTCATCAATCTGATCCTGTGTTGCATCCGGTTTCAATAAAGTATGATCGATGTACTTTGCCAATGGTTTTGCCATTTTTACGCCTCCGTCATAAATAGCCTTCTGATCGCAGCCAAAAAGCTTATCTTATCTGCAGAAGATGAATGCGGTTACCAAATGACGCATTCATCAGATTGCCTTAAGAATACCATGGTATGGTTAATCGTGCATAGAAAGGGTTGAATAGATCATGAGTACGCGTACCGTTAAGCCAAGTTGTGGCTTGCAAATGCGTTTTGGCAAGGCAGTTGATTAAAGCAAACTCGAAGGCTTCGGGACACCCGACCTATGGCGAAACAGTCATAAAGGTGTCCTTCTCGCCTTCACCTAATCTCATCCATTATAATAAAGTTAATCAAATTGTTTCTTGAAAGTGAGGTACTTCCATGACGAACATGCCCCCGAATTTAACTTCTAAGCTTCGCACTGATATTGTTCAAGCACCTTCAGCGATTAAAGCGGCCAGTGGCATTACGCTTTTTGGTAAAAAAATTCGCAGTATCATCTATACCATGGACGTCGCTGTGATCGCGAATTGCGATGCTGATGCGATTCTGGCTGTCTATCCGTGGACACCTAATACGCGCATTCTCCAAGCGGTAGCAACGGTGGCTAACGTGCCGATTCTGGCTGGCATCGGCGGCGGGCTAACCAAGGGCTTGCGAGCCGCAACCATTGGCGCTTTTGCAGAAGAAAGCGGTGCTCAGGCCGTTGTGTTAAATGCGCCAACTCCGATTGAAACGCTCATCAATGTCAATCGTGTGGTGGACGTTCCAACGATCTATACCATTGTCCGTCATATGGATGATCTTAACGCCCGAATTGATGCCGGTGTCGCGGCCTTTAACATTGCTGGTGGCAAAGAAACCGCCAATCTTGTGGCCGAAGTTCGTGCGGCCATTGACAGCAAGCACCCGAATTTCCCGATTATTGCTTCTGGCGGTAAAACCGATGAGCAGATCACTGCCACGATCGAAGCTGGCGCTAATGCGGTAACATTTGCGGCCTATGGCGTGACGGAAGCGACTTTCCACGCCAAGATGGAGGCCTATCGAAAGCAGAAATCGTAAAACTCGACCTTTCATAAGGCGTCTCATCATTGTTTTAACTTTCTTTTCAATACGAAAACTACTCGGCGATATTAATATTTGTTAGAATAGCATTGATAATGCGCCATTAAAAAAATTGAAAAGGGAGATGGCAGCCATGAGCAATCTGATGCAGAGATTGCTGCCCGTGCTCGTTAACAATAGCGTTCGGTTGCGACACACCCGCATTTATCGCGCGCTCCAACAAACCCTTGCCGTCATTTTCCCGTTTATTCTGGTCGGTGCTTGGGCTCAAATGTTGACGCAGAGTGTGTTTTCACGAAATGGCTTTTTTGCAGTCATTTATCATCTTGACACCGTCATTCCTTACTATAACCAGATCCGCACCATTTTGATGTCGATCCAAACAGTGACTCTCGATCTGATGGCGGTTATGGCGGCGTTTTTCGTTGCCAAATTTATTGCCCGATCTTATGGCAAAGATGATTCTTTGGCAGCCTTAACGAGTGTCGGGGCATTTATGATTCTTAATTTGGATTCACGACGCAATGGCCAATCACCTTTCCAAATGAATAATTTTGGTTATCGTGGTTTGTTTATTGCTATCTTTTTCGGCTTGCTTATCGGTTGGCTCTTCCGCTTCACACGTGCGGACCTCGAAGAACCAACGCATCGGTATACAATCGCTGCCTTGGTTGACCGTGGGCTGCGTGGCACCTGGCTTACTGTCGTGATTCTAGTGATCAGTGTGGCGATCAATTACAGCCTCAGCCGCATCTCGACAGAAGGTTTCATCGGGCTTTTCTACATTCCATTTCAGATACCTGCCTCCAGCCTCAGTCACGTGTCGATTCGATTGGCCTTGGTCACCACCATTAATGCCCTCATGTGGTGGGCTGGTATTGAAGGTCCGATCAATCCGTTAACAGTGCAAGCCGGTAGCACGACCAGCACTGCCAATCTGAATTATGCGCTTGAGCACAACAATTTGTTCAATGTGCCCAACCCGATCACCATTGGCACCATTTACCATCCCTTCGCGAGCTTCGGTGGCGTTGGGATGACCTTAGCCCTCATCATTGCGACACTTTGGGTTGCCAAAACCCGGCCATTACGCCGAATAGCTGGCATGTCGCTTTTGCCGAGCTTGGTCAATATCAGCTCACCGATCATGATTGGCTGGCCAGTCATGTTAAACCCTATTTTGCTTGTGCCGTTCTTGATTGCACCGCTAGTCAATATGACGATTGCATGGGCAGCTATCCGCTTGCGTCTTATGCCGCCGTCAGTTTATACGATTCCAACGACAACGCCCGGACCGTTGGCAGCCTTCCTAGGCACCAATGGTAATTGGGTATCGCTTCTCGTGGCTATCCTCTGCTTAGCAATCTCGGTTCTTATCTATATCCCATTTGTGCGGCTAGCAGAAACAATCAATCTTGAATCAGCAAAGGTCGGTGGTCATCATGATTAAACACTGGCGAAAATGGCTGTTGTTACTGGTCAGTGTCTTGGCGGTAACGGCTATCATGCTCCCCGCTACCAGCTGGATGGAACAAAACGTTAAATCTGCTCGCGTTGTTCACAACTCCCGTATGCAACCGATTATTTTGATTCCTGGGAGTTCAGCAACAGAAGATCGGTTCAACACCTTGATCACCCAGCTAAACGCCCAAACAACGGGCCATAGTTTGCTGAAAATTACGGTCAAAACGAATGGTACACTAACTTACAGTGGCAAAATCGCAGCACGTGATACCGAGCCGTACATCGTTGTCGCATTCGAAAACAATAAAGATGGTTATAACAACATCAAGAAACAGGCGGCGTGGTTCAACATTGCCTTTAAGCAATTGGCGAAAACCTATAATTTCAATCGTTTTCGTGGTATTGGTCACAGTAATGGCGGCTTGATCTTCACCCTTTTTCTCGAAAAGTATTACAGCGATTCTGATGTGCGGATGACACGACTCATGACCATTGGAACGCCGTACAACCTTGAAGAAAGCAATCCTGACAATCGAACACAAATGCTGAACGATCTCATTACTAGCCGCAACAAGTTGCCTAGCAGCTTGACTGTCTACTCAATTGCTGGTACCGAAAATCTGGACGGCGATGGCACCGTCCCAATCGAAAGTGTGGAAGCTGGTAAATATATTTTCCAAAACCAGGTCGCGCACTACACCCAGATCACCGTTTCCGGCGACGAAGCGGGTCACAGCTCACTCCCGCAAAATCGACAGATTGTGAACTTGATCAGTCAATACATGGTCGCTACACCGAACCAACAGGGCATTCGGCCAGGGCAAGGCGGTAGTGGTCGAGGCGTCGGACAAGCACCAGGCGATACCGGACAGAATCCTTAAACGATCGTAAGACAAAAGGGTCGTCCAACCTCACTTAACTGATACAGACAAAAAATAAACAGGCACTGACGCATCTGTCAGTGCCTGTTTATTTGTCTTTGTACCGATCTTTTGTCACCAATAACAACAAAAAGCCAAGCCCTAAATATTGTGGCTTGGCTTTTTGACGCTTGTTAACTGTTCCCTTATCTAAGGCTTATCTAAGGCACTTGCATCCCCAGATAAGTTGCCTGCACAGCCGGATCGGCAAGCAGCTCTTCGCCTGTCCCGGTCATCTTGACCGTGCCGCTGGCCAAAACGTAACCGCGATCGGCGATGGCCAACGCTTGGCGTGCATTTTGCTCAATCAGCAACACTGTTGTTCCCTGCGCGTTGATTTTCGTGATAATGTCAAAAATCTCTTGAATGAAAATCGGCGCCAAGCCCATCGAAGGCTCATCGAGTAACAACAATTTGGGCTTTGCCATCAAAGCTCGCCCCATGGCTAACATCTGCTGTTCACCACCGGAAAGTGTTGCGGCATCTTGATGTTGCCGCTCCTTCAACACCGGAAAACGATCATAGACCATCGTTATTTGTTCGCCAGCAGCTTGCTTATCCTTCAGTCCAAACGCACCCATTTGCAGGTTTTCGGCTACCGTCAAACCAGCAAAAATATGTCGACCTTCCGGCACTTGCGAGATGCCTTGCTTCACAATTTTGGCTGCCGCCATGCCATTGATTTTCTGCCCTTCATAGTCAATGATACCGGAACGTGGTCGCAACAAACCGGAGATTGTTTTCAAAATCGTACTTTTACCAGCACCATTTGCGCCAATCAAGGCGACAATCTCACCTGTTTGAACGCTAAAGCTGACGTCTTTGACAGCTTGAATGCCACCATAGTTCACAACGAGATGTTTAACCTCAAGCATGGTTTTCACCTCCCAGATAAGCACTAATGACCTGCGCGTTAGTTTGAATCTCATTAGGGGTTCCAGAAGCAATCATGGCGCCATGGTCGAGTACATAAATTGACTCAGCCAATTTCATCACCAGCGACATGTCATGTTCAATCAAAACCACTGTGATGCCAAAATGCTCACGAATCCGAGTAATCAAACGCCCCAGATCTGCCGTTTCTTCTGGATTCATCCCGGCAGCTGGTTCATCCAGAAACAGCAGTTGCGGCTTCGTGGCCACTGCCCGCACTATCTCCACCCGCCGTTGCGTACCATATGGCAAACTAGCAGTCGGTTCATCGGCCACATCAGCAAGCTCAAAAAAATCTAACAATTCGTCGGCTGCAGTTGCTACGGCTGCCTCCTGTTGATAAAACTGCGGCAACCGCAGCATCGTGCCAATGAAACTTTCACGATAAAGATGTGTCCTGGCCACTAAAACATTTTCTTTGACCGTCATGGCGCCAAACAAGCGAATATTTTGAAAAGTTCGAGCAACACCGAGCTTCGCCACCTGATAGGCTTTCTTTTTCGTAATATCAACTGGTCCATCAGCCGTATACAAGGTAATCGTGCCAGACGACGGCCCAGATTCGCCAGTCAACATATTGAACAATGTTGTTTTCCCAGCGCCATTTGGCCCGATCAAGGCAATCAGTGTCCCTTGTTCGATCGTCATCGTGACATCCGCGACGGCTTTTAAACCGCCAAAAACTTTACTGACGTGATCAATTACCAATTGTTGCGTCATGATGCTGCTCCTTTCCGAATCTGGCGCTTGCGCTTGAACGACAACTCATAATGGCCTAATAAGCCAGCTGGTTTGAAAACCATTAGCAAAATGAGTGCCAGCGCATAGATAACCATTCGCAAAGTGCCAAAGTTCTGCAGCACTGTATCGATGATGCCCAACACAACCGCCGCGACAAAAGTGCCAGTGATACTACCGACCCCGCCTAAAACGACGATAATCAGCAAAGCAATCGAATTCATGATGCCAAAATCTCCGGGAGCAATCGTTTGCAAGTAACTCGCATGAAGTGAACCGCCAATGGCTGCCGTGGCAGCGCCGAGCACGAAAGCTGCCAGTTTCCATTTGGTCGGATTGATGCCAATCGACTCAGCGGCAATGTCATCATCACGAATGGCCATCACCGCGCGGCCCGCCCGACTGTGAATGAAGTTCACAACGATCACAGTAGTGACACACATTAAGATATAGACCGTTGGCCACGAAGCCAAAGGCGGAATATTAAACATACCAGCAGGGCCATTGGTGATTTTCAAATTATTAATAATGACTCGGATAATCTCGGCGGCGCCCATCGTGGCAATCGCTAAATAGTCACCTCGCAGCCGCAACGTGGGGATTCCGACAATCAAAGCGGCAATGATCGCAACGATCATGCCGACCAGCATAGCAAGGTAAAACCCAAGCGGCGTTGAGATGTTTTGCGTGATGATCGCCGTGGCATAAGCGCCAATCGCCATGAAGCCAGCATGACCAAGCGAAAACTGACCGGAAAATCCGATAATAAGATTCAAACCGACTGCCAAAATAATGTTAATGCCGATTGTGACCAGCGCATTTTCGATAAACCCGTTAATGACGCCGGTTAATTCACCAATGTCGATCAAGACAAAGCCAGCAATCATCGTCGCGAGCCAAATGAGCTTACTGCGCATATTTTTAAACATAGGCTCACACCTTCTCCCGTTGACGTTTGCCGAATAATCCAGCAGGTAACACGACCAGCATGATGATCAAAACAAGGTAAACCGCCGCATCTTTGTAGGCCGATAAGCCCACAGCCTGAACACCAGTTTCTAGCAAGCCAATCAAGAAGCCCCCTACAGCCGCTCCTGGGACCGATCCGATCCCACCAACAACCGCGGCGACAAACGCTTTGATTCCCGGCACCATTCCCATTAATGGATCAATCGAATTGTAATACAAGCCGATCATGACACCCGCTGCACCAGCCAGTGCTGATCCTAATGCGAAGGTGAAGGAAATGACGTGATCGGGATTGATCCCCACCAGTTGCGCGGCTTCTGGATCAACTGCCACCGCCCGCATCGCCTTGCCCATCGTTGTTTGCTTGATAATGAACTGCAGCATCACCATCAGTACCAAGGATGTGAACAAAATAAGCAGTTGCACATTTGAAACATCGACCCCTAGTATCTGGTAGGTTTTAGTGGTGATGACCTGTGGAAAGTTCCGGGCATTAGCACCGAATAGAAACGACATGCCATTTTCTAGGAAAAAGGAAACGCCAATGGCAGTGATTAACGCCGCAATTCGCGGTGAATTCCGCAACGGACGATACGCCAAGTATTCAATCAAGACGCCTGAGAGTGCAGCCATCACCATCGCCGACAACAATGCTGGAACAAAACTGAAGTGCAGGTAATTAATCGCATAATAGCCCCAAAACGCGCCGAGCATATAGATATCACCATGGGCAAAGTTAATCAGCTTGATGATCCCATAAACCATGGTATAACCAAGCGCGAGTAAAGCGTAAATACTGCCAAGCGAGAGTCCATTAATGATTTGTTGCATCAAGGTTTGCAAAATATGATCTCCTCATAAAAAGCTGCCGCAGTCATTTACTTAACGGTATAGACTTTGGCAATTTTGCCTTGTGTCAGTTGCTCAACCGCCAGTGGCTTCTCAGGATTATGGTGACTATCAATGGTCGTGGTGCCTGTCACAGCAGGCATTTTTTTGATCTTGGCCAAACCCTTGGCAATGCTGGCTGAATCGGCAGCCTTCTGATCTTCAATCGCTTGCTTGATCATGTAAACCGAATCGTAGGCAAGTGCTGAGAACGTTGGTGCTTCTGTTTGATACTGCTTCTTAAAGCTGGTCATAAAGTTCTTCACCAGCTTGCTGCTGTTAGCACTCAGCGTCGAAAATGGCGTGGTGTAATAAATATCAGTTGCATTCGCAGCGCCGGCGATTTGTGCCAACTTAGGATCGGCCATGCCATCTGCACCAATAAACGGTACCTTGATGCCTGACTGCCGCGCTTGCTTGATGACGAGGCCTAATTCTGAATAATAGCCCGGCGCATAGATGGCATCAATTTTCTTGCTTTTGATCGCTGTCAGCATAGCATTGAAATCTTTATCACCTGATTGATAATACTGAGTCGTCACGATATTACCTTTAAACTTCTTCTTGAATGCCTTAGCCAACCCGGTTCCGTAATCAGTCGAGTTGTCAGCAATAATCGCCACGTTTTTGGCCTTCAAGGTATCGTTGGCAAATATCGCCGCATGGTCTCCTTGAAAATCGTTATTGAAGCAAGCACGGAAAACGTAGGGTTGCACGCTGCCATTTTTCTGAAGTGTAAAGTTTGGATCCGTAGCACTGGGACTCACCATTGGTACGGCCGCCTTGGTCACGTTTGGAATAGAGGCTGTTCCGTCATTGGTTGTCGCCGGTCCAACGATCGCAACCACTTTGTCAGTATTCGCCAGCTGTGCAGCTACTGAAGCCGCGCCGCTCGTTGACGATTTGTTGTCACGATAGACCGCCGTTATTTTTTTCTTAGTATTTCCGACCTTAATACCACCTGCAGCGTTAATCTGTTTCACGGCCAATTCAATACCTTGTTTCTGCTGTTCGCCGTAACCAGCAACCGCGCCAGACAACTCCATGTTCACGCCGATTTTAATCGTGTTACCTGCCGTATTTCCTTTGCTCGTGGCACTCTTTGTCGCACAGCCTGCCAATGCCAGCATCGAAGCTGCGATGACGCCAGCGCTCATAATTGCTTTGACAATTTGCTTCTTCATCTTGGTTCCCCCTCATTATATTGCTTATGACTATATCTCATTGATTCTTAACAGAAAAAAGCACCCATTCAGACGAATGGGTGCTAATCGTACGCCCCATCGCCAATGCGAAAACGGGGCTCAACACGTTGATCTTAAACGATCAATTCGGTCGGGTCCCTGGCATCAACAACAAGGCTAAAAGAGCGTAATGACAGTTACGATTTGTTTTTCTTTGCATACACATCAATGACATCAATACGCCCTCCTAGTTAAGATTAATGGTTGGTTAAAATCTTAATATGATTACCAAGGAAAGTCAACTTATTTTCTCAGAAATTTTTATTGGTAATTTGCTGAATGTTTATTTTGATGACAACCAAACGCCTGTCAATAACTTTCTTAGAGGAAATGCATGTCTAAGTCAACCCTCTATTCTAATAAAGTTATTAGAGCAAAAAGAGTTTGTCTTTGTAGTCAGTCTAGTTAAATTGCAAATAAAAAAGGACGTTCTTACCTTAAAGGCAAAAACGTCCTTTTTCTGCAGTACCCAAGTTGACTTGGATAGGATCTCGCTGGCTCCACAACCTTGAGATCGCTGACCCCACAAATCCGACGGGTGGCTTTTAACCAGTCAGCTGCAGCTTTCAGCACAAGTTGCGTGCTTACTCGACTCATCGCATAACATGATTATATCACTTTTTCGGTTTTAAAACAGCTCGTTTATACAACACTTCTGATAACAGCTGGGCCAACATAAAGCCGACAGCAATGGCACCAGCGATCATGACCACCCGACTGACATACTGCAAGGCCCCGTCCAGGTCGCCTAAGACAGTTGCTCGTACTGCTTGGTAAGCAACAGCGCCTGGCACCAAGGGTACAAATCCCGGGATGTTGAAGATGATGACCGGCATTTTCTTATAGCGCGCAAAAAAGATTCCACACAAGCCAATGACAAAAGCTCCGACTAAATTGGCCATCATCCGGCCACTACCGACTTCCATCAACAACCAGTAGGCCAACCAGCCCATCATCCCGGCCCAACCAGCCAAATTTAACGCCTTGCGCGGCACGTTGATAATGATAGCAAAAGCGACCGTTGCCAAATAACTGAACAAAAGTTGAACTAATAAAGCAAACCACCACTGCAAGATGCCGCCTCCTTTATGTTTTTAGAAGAACCGGAAGATCATAGCAATACCAACACCGATGGCACAAGCGCTCAAAATGGCTTCCATCCCGCGGGCCATACCGGACAGCAAATGTCCCGCCAGCATATCGCGAATCGAATTGGTAATCGCTACCCCCGGTACAAGCGGCATAATCGCTCCAATAATAATAAAGTCCAGGTTGTGTCCTAGGCCTAACCTGACCCCAAGCCACGCAGTTAAGCCAACGACCAATGCGCCCAGTAATTCACTAATAAACCGAATGTTGGTCACTGCATTCACTTTGATATCAACTAGAAAGCCCAATGCACCGACCGCAGCTGCCAAAGGCATATCAAGCCAGTCATACTGTTGAGCAAATAACACCATGAGTGTCATGCTGACAACTGCCGCGCTCACCACCTGCAACCAAATCGGGAAAAAAGGGGTGTTCTGATCCAGTTTGATCAATGCCGCGTGCAATTCATCTAGATCAATCTGATCAGCCGCAAACGAACGAGAGAGTTGATTCACGCGCGTCACTTTTTCCATATCAATCGATCGTTTGCTAATCGGCCGCTCCTGAATATACGGCTGATTTTCGATGCTAGCAAATATACCGGTTGGCGTCGTAAACACCAACGTTTGTGGCTCACCGGCATTCACAGCAATTCGTCGCATCGTATCTTCAACACGATACATTTCCGAACCGCCTTCAATCATAATGCGTCCAGCAAGCAAGCATGTTGCCAATACTTGATTTTGGATTGCTGTATCCTGACGCTCAACTGAATGTGTCATACCTACGCCTCAAGTTTCTGTTCAAAATACCGTTTAAGTTTGTCTTTAGGGTAAACACCTGTCACTTTTTCGCGCGCCTCTCCTTGCTGATAAATGACTAAGGTGGGTACTGACATAATGCCCATAGTGCTCGGCAACGTATGATCTTTTTCAACATTATAACGAACCACTTTAAGCGCTGGCAGTTCTTGCTCTAGGGCCGTTAACATCGGATCAAGCACTTTACAAGGGCCGCACCACGGTGCCCAAAAATCGACGACAACCGTGCCTTCAGCTGTCAATGCCTTCAAGTTATCTTTCGTTGCCTCAATTGCCATGATGTGTTCCCCTTCCATGCTTGCTCTTGCAATTTAGCACGACTGCCACTTACTTATCAAGGTATAAAAAAAGATCCGGTCAATGACCAGATCCTAACTT
>NZ_JBSOQX010000026.1:0-35761 GCF_053819265.1 Lacticaseibacillus sp. 30 | reverse complement strand
CAAACGAGTAATTTGACAAAGTTCATTCAGCAATGGCAAAGTTGGATAACTCACGCATCTAGTAAAATGAGCAGCAATCTCATGTTGACTGCCGAAAATAGAAATACTGTTCACATAAATGCTAGTAATTTTTGGGCAGGTTCTATAAATTCTGATGCGAAAGCCTTGTTTAAATCAGCTCTAAGCCTTTCTGAAGTGAATAAACATCAATTAGAGACAAAAAGCTATGCTGAATTGGTCAAGGCTCCTCATATCCCGCATTCTGGACAACAACCTGTTTTCGTAAAAAATATTTTACTGGATGCCATGAATGCTAATATTGGCGATATTATCAGCAAAATACTTGTTTCTCCAGGAATCATTGGTATCGAAATGAGAGCAATTGACGGCCCGCTAAATACCATTAATGCTGATGAAACTGCATGGCATGATCGAAAAGCGAAAGTATTCTTAGCTATGTGGTTGCAAAAGGACACAGAGCCTCATGCTAAGGAGGTTTTTGGCCCACTACAAGATTTAGGGACGGGTGTCTATAGTTCCTACTCAAGTGATCTATCGATAGAAGAAAGTCAACGTATTTGGCCGGAAGAAACAGGTCGCAAACTGTGAAAACTTATAACAAAGTATGATCCACAACATCTGTTTAACCAAGGACACTATTGGTAATACGTGTCCAATCTCGATGCCACCGAACGTTATTTCTGTGGTGAAATCACCGCTTAGCTGCCAAGTTGCATAGACAATACCCCCTCAATAGTATTTTCAGTCGTTACCCATGACTTTAAAGAGGCCTAGGCAATCTGTTTCGAATTCACTAAGGCGGTTAACAGGGAATTCATACTCATTGATCTTTAACATCAAGCGACTTAATTGAGAAATAATTCCAGATGCTTTTACGTATTAACTTAAATCGTGTTGCGCATTTTGGGCGCGAATTAGTGTATTTAAGATGCTATATCCTTGACTCAAGGATATTGTACTTCGAAGATTATTCGCAATAAATTCGTTCTTGAAGGGGTATTCAGTCTGACTAATCAATTGTATTGCAGCTTGTTGATTGAAAATGGTTCTTTTATATTCAATTCTGTTATCGTCCAGCCACAACCATTGCGCGCCAAATTGGTTTGAGAATGGCATACCTATGCTGCCTGCGTTGATAATCTTTTTATTAGGCAAGGACAATTCAAACTGTATATGAGTATGTCCACAAATAATATACGATTCTTGAACTCCTTTAAATAAAGCCTCTATGTAGGCTTTATTTTGTCGTGGAGAAAAAACAGTGGTGTTATCATTTTTCACAGCATGACAAAAGAAATAATTTCCAATACTAATACTGGGAAGTAAGTTTCTTAGGAAAGACACTTGCTTATAGCTCAATTGATTTGCTATCCAAGTCAATTGCTCAGTTGCCTTTCTAGATAGTCCAACTCTTTTTTTTGCATAAATATCAACGATATCTTGATCGTTGTTTCCCATAATTCCCACAGTTTTGAATGTGGTGGAAACGCGCTTTAATAACGACAACGTTTCCAAAGGCATAGGTCCCGCGATCAGATCACCTCCCAAAACAACTAAGTCTGGAGACAGTTTCTTTACCTGTTTTAAAACCTCTTTCAAAGCAGGATAATTTCCGTGAATATCATATAATGCTGCTATTTTCATTAATATGATTCCCTTTCCTAACAAAGATTAAAAGCAGGGTCTCGTATTCCTAACTTTAAAAATCCGGGTGCGATACTAACAACAGCTATCAACAGGATCAATAGTCAGTCATTGGTTCGATAGCTTAAGTTATCATTCTAAAATATAAGCGCAATTGATTTAAAACTGATGATCACTTGCGACTAGTATTTGAAAAATCAACTTCGTTTGGTCAAACATACTCTTAATATCTGGTTCAGTTATTGGAGATGCCATCTGGCAAAGTGCAAGCGGCATGCCAATGAATGAAATTGTTGGCCATCCGTCTTGGTACAAGGGTTGGCCCTCTCCAAAATAGGCATTTTTTCGTGGCTTCAGGATTTGATATCTTCCACTAACATTGGTACCACTTAAACTCTTCAAAACCAAATCCCTGTTTTCTTTAGTCGAAGCATATACATACAAAGGATCATATAATTCAGTCGCAATAAGCTTGTTTTCCTTTTGGCTATCAACATAATCAAGGCCCCCTAAGTGTTCAACGGTTAGGCCTAAAGCCTTCTTCATTTCAAGATGCTGACTAGTTTCATACATGCTTAAATCACGCAGAAATCGCGAAGTGGCTTGCCTTCCTTCAATTCCGCTTTGTGGAATTTGAAAATGACCACTCACAAATCCAAACACAAGTGTATTTTTAAATTTAAGGTTGTCATGTTTAATGGCATGTAAGACAGTGAGCAATGCAATTGCCCCATTTTCTTCTATATCGTTTGGCCCATCCGTATGTGTATTTATAAGGATTTGTTTGCCCCGATTTTCCCCCGGAACAAGAACAGCAAATGATTTCGTTGTTACATTTGTCTCATATTGTCCCGTTAGTGTTAGTCTTACTGGTTCCTTTCTATCACGACATCGCTTCAAGGCTTCCAGCTGGGTTTGATATACCCAAACAGAAGGAATCCCCAGATAACTATTAGTAAAAGGTAGAACTTCGCGGTTAGCGAGATCCTCACTGATGTGTTCCCAAACCAGAATAACGCCGACTGCACCTTTATCTTTGGCGGCTTGAATTTTACCTAAGGTCAATGTGGCTGCAACTAATGGGTGTCTTATGCTAAATCCAATGTGAGTATGCCGAGGGTACTTGGCAACCTGATGCATTAATAAAAGCTTAGGGATCGTAAAGTTTTTCACTTTAATAACGACCACTTTACCCTTCATCTTCACATCGTGTTTTGATTGAAAGAATCTAATTTCTCCTTTCACACCCATTTCTTTGGTGATTCCAGAATATGGAACTGGTCCTAAATTTGGTATCTTTTCTTTTGTTGAATCATTCTCAAGAGAACAGCTACTTTGAAGACATCTATTAATTTTAAAAGGAAATTCGATAGTGTTAAAACCAAGATTCTTAATTTCGTCTTGCAATAACTCAATAAATTTGGCGTGACTGTCAGTAGCTGTTAGCCGCGGACCGATAGCCTTTAACTTATTTTGCCAGAAAGCCATAACATTCATATCAAGTGTCATTTGACCGTCTCCTTATTCATCTAACTAAATTCAAAGTCTTTTTTAAACAACCAGTGAAACACTTATTATGTAATTAATGATATTCATCAATTATATCAACGACAATAGGGTACACCTTTACGTAAAGGTTGCAATTCTTAAAACCATCGGACACCAATGTTTTATACCGGAAGCTAAAAGAACGAATGTGGGTTCGTTTGCCCGACTTCTTCCAGCACTATTTCCCGGGTAATGACCCAGTCTCGAATAACGCGCCTCTTTATCCGCCCCGCTACCTTGCCACCGCCATCCATCTTTGCCACAATAAGCCCAAGCGAGGTGAGTAGCATGAATTTTTCAAAGCAGCTTCATCAGATCCGCATGGCACACCAGATGACGCAGGTTAACTTAGCGGAACAGCTTCACGTTTCGCGCCATACTGTCTCCAACTGGGAAAATGACCGCAATTTGCCGGATCTAGAAATGGTGACGCGTATTGCCAGAATTTTTGAGGTCTCTCTTGATACGTTGATTCTTGACGATCCAAAACTAAATGAAAAGCTGATCTATGATAGCAAAATAAGTCGCCATCAAATGATCATGGCGGTCATGACGACTGTTGTTGCCATGATGTCAGGGATGGCAGCCACAACCTTATTTGGATTCTTTCCACAATGGCTTGCACAGCTGATTTGGTGGCCTTATGTGGCGGTTCTGTTTCTTTTTAGTTATATGCTCAGTCCAAAATCGGTGGACATTTTTGCTGACTGGTCGGTTTTGAGTCGAAGTCTGATTGCTGGCGGCTTTTCTGTGCTCGGTTTGATCTTTTTATTGATAGGCATCGTCCTTATCGCGGTTCAAGATGTTGATCTTCAAGTGCTGTTGATAACGCTCAGTGGCTTCGTTACGATCCTCATGACTAAACCAGTATGGCCACGTCATCAACATGCTCGCTAAATCCTCGCAAAAGATCACCCACGATAGACCCTCTCCGTAGCTCTGCTGTTTGCCATTGTTTTGCGGTAAATATCTCTGCGATCATGGCGCACCTCCAACCTGTCACCACAGGAACATGCTTCATTTAGACACAACTTTTGATTTGAATTGTACACGCGCCCTAACAGAATAAAAACCGTCTAGCTCAAAATACGATAGGTTAAAGTCTAATATTCGAGGAAGGTTCATGATACAAAACCACGAAAAAAATCGCCCACGAAGGACGATTTTTTTCGTTACGCGACTATCCCAACCTGAGCATTCGCTAAGGCTTACTTGTCTCGCCGATTAGCCACTTGATTCAGGCTAAACGTGATATGTTTCTTCCGGTGAATAATTTCTTCCTGACGACCGTGAACCATTGGCCGCTTGTTCGGGTTGCCGAGGTAGCCACAAAGGCGCTTGACGACATCGCAAGTGGCTGGATCATGGTTACCGCATTCTGGGCATTGATAGCCTTTGGCCGTTGCGGTGAACTCACCTTTGAACCCGCACTTGAAGCATTGATCGATTGGCGTGTTGGTGCCGAGATAGCCGATCTTGTCATACGCATAGTCCCAAACGGCTTCCAGTGCCTTTGGGTTCTGCTTCAGGTTCGGGTATTCACAATAATGGATGAAGCCACCGGCACTGTATTGCGGATAATCCTTTTCAAAATCAAGTTTCTCAAATGGGGTCGGTGATTTGCGCACATCGTAGTGGAAACTGTTGGTATAGTATTCCTTGTCCGTAATGTCCTTCACGATACCGAATTTCTTCGTATCTGCTCGGCAGAAGGTGTCAGTTAGCGATTCGCTTGGCGTGCCATAAACCGAGAAGTGGTAGCCATATTGTTTTCCCCAAGCCTTGCAGTGATCGTCCAAAGCCTTCACGATTGAAACTGAGAATGCCTTGGCATCGGGATTCTTTTCCCATGCAGAGCCGTAGAAAACAGTACCGACTTCATATAAACCAATATAGCCTAGTGAAACAGTTGCCCGCCCATTTTTGAAAAGATCGTCAATGCTGTCGGTGTCAGCCAGCTTGTGACCAAAGGCCCCATACTTGTAGAGGATCGGTGCGCTTTCTGGCGTTGCTTGTTTGGTGCGTTCAACCTTATAGAGCAGGCCTTCCTTACAGATGCGCATCCGTTCTTCAAAAATCTTCCAGAATTTCGCCTTGTCGCCATTGGCTTCCATTGCAATCCGCGGCAAGTTGACCGTGATAACACCAAGATTCATCCGCCCAGCGTTCACTTCTTTGCCTGTCTTTGGATCAGTCCAACCCTGCAGGAAGCTACGGCAGCCCATTGGTGCTTTGAAGGAACCGGTCAATCGCTTGATGGTGTCATAGGAAACGACATCAGGATACATCCGTTTGGTGGCACATTCGATCGCCAATTGTTTGATATCATAGTTTGGATCTTCTGGTTTCAGGTTCAAACCGCGTTTCAAAGTAAAGACCAATTTCGGGAAGATGGCTGTCCGCCGTTCTTTACCCAGACCTAGAATTCGGATTTTCAGGATGTCTTTTTGGATCTCGCGTTCAATCCAACTGGTCCCCAAACCGAAGCCGACTGTGACAAATGGCGTCTGGCCTTGGGTGGAATAAAGGGTGTTCACCTGATATTCCAAAGTTTGCAAGGCATCATAAATATCCTTCTTAGTCTGCTTCACAGCCAGTGCTTCCAGCTTAGCCGGATCATCAATCACGCTGCCGAATTCACGCAAATGTTTTTGATAGTTTTTCTCGGCGAATGGCGCCAAGACCTGATCTGTTCGATCGCTGGAGCAGCCGCCGTATTGACTGGAGGCCACATTAGCGATGATCTGGGTCATTTGCGTCACAGCAACTTGAATCGAATGGGCCGGTTCAACTTCGGCATTGCCAATGCTGAAGCCATGGTTCAACATGTAGTCAAAATCAATCAGACAACAGTTGGTTTCGGCCATAAACGGGGTGTAGTCAAGATCATGCCAATGAATATCGCCACGTAAATGCGCGTTGGCAACAGCAGGCGGCAGCATTTTCAGGCCAATTGCCTTGGCCACTGCGCCTGCAGTTAGATCCCGCTGGGTTGAAAAGACCCGGCTGTCCTTATTGGCATTTTCGTTAACAACGCTTTCGTCGCGATTCACTAGGCGCGAGACGTTATAATTAACATCTTGCTTCTGTTTGCGGGCTAAATCACGCTTCAAGCGATACTCAGTATACGCTTCAGCCCAGTTATACTTTTCTGCAGCGATCAAGGTCTGCTCAACCACTGTTTGGATCTCTGCGATTTCCACGTCATCGTGGTAGCGATCGCGAATCTTAGCCGTGACCGTATCCGTCAAGTGATCGATCGTCAGCACGTCACTCGGTGCCAGTTTTGCCACACTTTCTGCCGCCTTCGTGATTGCAGTGCTGATCTTGGATGCATCAAAATCAACAATGCGCCCGTCTCGTTTCTTGATTTGTGTATAAAATTCGATCATGGCTAATCCCCCATTACGTTAACTTGAAGTGCTTGTAACAATGTATCTAGTATACAAGACTCAGCGTCAAAAGTAACGGGATATCTACCAAATTTTGTGGGTAATTATTATCTGTATACACCATATAGTGTGTTTTGCATTATTTGGTTGTTCACGACACATCTTAACGATAATGACGGCAAGCCCGACTGTTATAACGTTTGCGCATGTGAACACGACTTCTGCTTTTTCAAAAATCGTTTGATCATAGCCCAAAAATAACCGATATTTTTGTTGAAGTTTGAGTTTAATCAACAAAAATTCGGCTAATTTTTTAAAGCTTTTTTCGATCCAGCAGCTTGATCGCCGCGAAAAATAAAACAACGGCAGCAACGACGGCAATGACCATGGCCGGCATCAATTTCGTTAGCGCATCACTGTTGACAAGGATTTTCATATTGTCGCCAATGAGGGCAACCGGATTAGCATGTTGCCAACTTTTGACCATTTGTGCCAAATACAACAGTGCCATCACCACAATCGTCAGCAGCAAACCGCCATAATTATTCGTTGCTAGTGTGGAGCCAAACACGATCAGGCTGAGGAAGAATAAGCCAAAGACTAATAATGGTAAGAACGCGAGTACCACATGTGGGCTGCGCGTATCAGGAAAGTAGTACGCGGTGTAAGCCCACGTTACCAAAAAGGCGAGGCTGGTGATCCAGATCCAGAGCAACATCCCGACAACCGCTTTGCCCACAATGACCGTCCAGCGCGGCAAGCCTTTGGTGACCAAGTTAACGAGTGTGCCTTGTTGAATCTCCTGACTCACACAACCGCCAAGCATGAGGGCGAACACGTATATGCCCATCTGGGTGATGTTCTTGTAATATTGGGTCCATGCATCCAGCGAAGTCGGTTTAGGGACCGCCACCTTAATGCCGCCAAGACCGCCTTTTAACAGTTCCGGCATGAGTTTGGCGATCAGCGGACTCAAAATGCCGAAAATGAGGAAAACAACCGTCAAAATCAACAAGCGGTGCGTCCGCCAGCTTTCAAGCAGTTCTTTTTTGGTGAAAATAATCGCTGCGTTCATCGCGTCACCTCCATGAAAATCTGTTCCAAGTTGGCTTCTTGCCGGGCAAGCGTGATCGGAATGAGTTTGGCTTCAAGCAACATGGTGAGGACGCGATCAGCCGCGGCAGCATAGGTACCGGTGTATGCTGCTTGAAGACTGTTTTTTTGTTGCTCAAGGTGCGTCAGCTGGCCCTGCTGCTGCAAGGTTGCCAACAAATGCGCGGCTTGTTGCGCTTGGGCAGTCGTCGCAAACGACAAGGCAATCTGGTTTTTAGCATACTGTTGCTTCAGATCGTCCAATGGCGCACTCACTTGTAGACGGCCATGATGTAGAATCCCGACATGGTCGCAAATCCGCTCCACATCACTCAGAATATGCGTTGAAAACAGAATCGTAGTCTGACCACGCAGACTAGCCAATAACTGTAAAAAATCCGTGCGACCCTGTGGATCAAGCGCGCTGGTCGGTTCATCACAAATCAAGAGTTTCGGGGTGTTGAGTAAGGCCTGCGCAATCCCCAAGCGCTGGCGCATCCCCCGCGAAAAGCCACTGATACGGTGCTTGGCATCTACCAAGCCGACTTGGATCAACATGGCAGCCACCCGCGACTGCAATTCAGCGCCGCGCAAACCTGTCAGCTGACCGCATAATTTCAAGTATTCTGGTGCCGTCATGTACCCATAAAAAGCCGGCACATCAGGCAGATACCCTGTCTGCCGATTCGTCTCCGTTTCACCAAAATGCACAGGCTGACCAGCGACTTCAATGGCTCCGGCGCTGGCTTGATCCAAGCCTAGAATCAATTTCATAGTCGTGGTTTTCCCGGCACCATTTTCGCCAACAAAGCCATAAATCGACCCAGCCGGCACAGTCAGATTCAGATCTTGCAGCACTTGCTTGCTACCAAAATGCTTGCTGACATGTTGCAAAGTTAGGATGTTCAATTTTCATCCTCCCGTCCAAAGACAAAGTACACAATCGGACCAATGATCTGAATGAAAATCACGAACAACAGCCACAATAGGCGATTGCCGAACCGATAATGCTGATGGCGCAGGATATGAATCACTGCAGCGATCATCAAGCCAAATTCTAAAATGATCAGTGGCACTAAAAATGGCCAGTAGTCTGCAAATAGTTGCCAATTGGTATTCATTTTCTTTCCTCCAAGGTTTGCTTTGATTTAAATTATTGAGATTCTGAATGCCCGTATATACGAGTTCTAGCGATGCCCGCTCACTTGCTTTAACTCAGCCAACAGCGGTTGTACTTCTGACAGTGTTCTGATCTTAGCCAATGCCGGGTTTTGCAAGACGAAATCAGCCAGAACCTGTTTGGCTTGACCACTAACCCGCGGTGATTGGCTACCTAGGTCCAGTTGTTCTAGCCATGGCTCAATGGCATCAAAGTAAGCATCGCCATGCAGCGTCAATGGCATTTTTGTTGCCATCAAAACATGCGTGAACTCCTGCAAAAGGGCCACGGCTTCATCCGTTTTATCCTGTTGCGCAAAGCCATTCAAGGCAGCTAGTTGGAAATTGAGCCAGACTGCCGGATTGAGTGTTGCTAGATCAAAAGCCTTGGCAATCGCTTGCCCACGTTGATACGTCGCAGCCAATCGGTTAGGATCATCATTTAGCAAGGTCATGTAATTAGTCAGTTGACTCATGATGATGCTCAAGTCCTGCATCAAGCCGCTTTGACTGGTCGCAATGGCACGCTGCAAGTCGCCTTTTTGCTGAAAAGCACCGGCGATTAAACTGTCTGCAGGCAGTTGTTCTGGCACATATTCGCCCAGCAACGCTAACACATCATCGGGGCGTTGGAGCAAAAGCAGACTATAGCCTTCCAGTTCGACCGCCTTGGCCGTTAACTGCGCCTCTTGGCTATTTTGCCGCACACGGACAAACAACAGGCGGGCCTCATTCACATATTCAGTAACTTTCGCGGTTTGTGACGCTCCTGGTAAAAGATCGTAATGATTCAAAATCAGCAGCCCCATTTGCAGCAAAAATGGATAGCAGGCGTAATACCGCCGAATCAAGTTGCGAATTGATTTCAGTACCGCGTCTCCCGGTTGAGTTTCAAAGGCCTGCTTCATTGACGTATAGATGCGACGAATTTCCGTGCTGCTCAGTTGCGCATCATAAGCCATCAGCTTGTCGATGCTAACGTCAAAATAAGCGGCCAGAATCGGCAACAACGTAATATCCGGATAGCTTTGCCCTGTCTCCCATTTTGAAACCGAGGCTTTGGAAACACCGACAAAATCTGCCAAAGCTTGCTGGGTGATGCCTTTTTGCTTGCGATTAGCACTGATCACAGCACCGACATTAATTTCCATCTTGTTCCCTCTTTTCACTTATCATTGTAGCGGCTCAATATGGGTAAGTATATCGAGTGGTTGTTAACTTACCCATCGTTAAATCAACTGTTGGGATACTCATAATTCATCTCAACAAAACAAGCATTTGTAATTCGTCAAAAAATGCAAAGATATTTGGACATCATTCACATCCATAAAAGGACCAACAATTTTTGCCTCAGAATTGTTGGCCCTTTTATGGATAATTCATAGGGATTTAAAGATCCCAGTGCCAAGGCGGAGCAATCGTAGGCCAGATGGGGCTCAGCCGTGCAAACAACACAGCGACCGGGCTTTGTCGCTGATGTTGTTAGGCGACTTCGAGACCGGTTTTTGGGCTCGAAGCGCCGTCACAGCGTTCCAGCCCCAGCTGGCCGGAGATTGCAGAGTTTGGCACGGCTCAGAATTCTTCCTACAAAGCTAGTCGAGCCTTATTTTGAATGCTTTTCCGATTTTCCACCCGAAAGTTGCCCCACAAATCTTGCCACCAATGGATTGTGCAACGCCTCAGGCTGCCAAACGAGCGTCATGTGCGTTATCCACGGCTCATAATCAATCACGGCAAGGTGACTTTGCTGACTCGCCAAAGCGGCCATGGTCGCCGGTACCAACGCCACCCCCATCCCCATCTGGGCCCAATGCAACGCCGTGCGCGCGTCATCACACAACACAGCAATTATCGGTGTGATGCCATACTCGGCGAAAGTGGTTTTGAATAGCGAACTAAACCGGCGATACACAATCAGCGGCTGCTGCTTGAGGTCGGGAATGGTTAGCGTGGCTGGCAAGGGCTGCGACGCGGCAGCAACGGCGATCATGTGGTCACTGCTTAGGCGACATGAAGCTAGACCGTCATCATTAAATGGCGTTCGGACGATGGCCAAATCCAGAATGTTGCGGCGTAACTTGTCGAGGATGCCATAAGTGTTGTCCTCATAAAGCGCAAACTCGACTTGCGGATAGCGGCGATTAAAGGCCTGCAATTTTTGCTTCGGCAGGACATCACCGGCCGAAGAAGTCAGTCCCAGCGCCAGTGTGCCAATCTCACCTTCACCGCTACGCCGCGCTGCGTTCTCAGCTGCCGCAACCGTCTCAACGATCTGTTGTGCGTATGTCATAAACTGTTGGCCGCTACCAGTGAGTCGGACACCGCGCGACCCGCGTTCAAACAGGCGTACACCCAGTTCAGCTTCAAGTGCTTTCAATTGATAACTCAACGGCGGCTGCGCCATGTGCAATTGTTTCGCCGCCGCAGTCATCTGGCCAGCCTCTGCTACCGCTAAAAAATAGGTAATTTGCTTGAGATTCATCGCGATTGATCCCTTCATTTTTAATCGTCAGCTTCGCAATCCTTCAGCTCCACTATACACAAATTGTATGGATAGTACCTCGAATATGTATTTTTTATATTGCTCACCACGCGTTACACTTGAGTCACAAGCGTGTGATGAAGCAGCTGATAAGTTGGTCAGTCATGCCGACGAGATCCATGAACTGTTTCGCACCAGCTAAGAATTTTGTCGTTAATGTTTTGATTCAGGATGGGATGATTGAATGCTTGCAGATACTCGCAGTTATCAAGATAAAAGTCAGGCAGCAGTGTTAAAGCAACTCAACACGACAACGGATGGTCTCACGAGTAATGAAGCTAAAAAGCGACTAGCTCAGTATGGTCCGAATGCGATTCCTGAGCAAAAGCGCAATAACTTGCTTGATTTCTTAAAGCGCTATTGGGGTCCAATGCCGTGGTTGTTGGAATTGGCGATTGTACTGACCTTGATTTTAGGCCATGACACTGAAAGCATCATCATCTTCGTATTGCTGACGATTAATGCGGTGATTGGCTTTGTCCAGTCGAACAATTCGCAAAAAGCGGTTGCCCTTTTAAAAAAGAAGCTGGAGATTATGGCCACTGTTCGCCGCGATCAGGCTTGGCAAGCACTCGCTGCTAGCCAAGTTGTGCCTGGCGATATCGTGCAACTGAAAATTGGCGCCATTGTCCCAGCTGATCTTGCGATTATCGCTGGCAATGTCACCGTCGATCAGTCCGCCCTGACCGGCGAATCGCTGCCAGCTACTGCTAGTGCTGGCGACCTGCTTTACTCTGGCAGCATTGTCAAAAGCGGCGAAGTTCAGGCCGTCGTCTTAAACACCGGCACAACGACTTACTTCGGTCAAACGGTGACGTTGGTGAAAACCGCCAAGCCAAAGTCAAAACAAGAAGAACTGATGCTCGCCATTGTCCGTTATATGCTCTATCTTGGCATTGCCGCATCGGTCATTGTCGCCATTTACGGCCTTTACCTGCATGAAAGTCCGGTTTTTATTCTGTCCTTCGTGCTCATTTTCCTGATTGGCTCCGTGCCAGTCGCCTTGCCTGCTGTCCTAACCATTGTTCAGGCTGTCGGGGCAATGGCACTTTCCAAAAAAGACATCATCGTCAGTCGCTTGACGAGCTTGGAAGACGCTGCTTCAATCGATATTTTCTGTTTTGATAAAACCGGCACCATCACCCAAAACAAATTGTCGATCATTGCTTGCCAACCGCTCACCGGCTACACTGCCGAGCAACTGTTGGATGCTGCAGGGTTAGCGGCAGATCAAGAACATCCGGATGCGATTGACCAGGCGGTGCTCAACTATGCCGCCGAAATCAAGCATCCCCTCGATTTCTCTAAACGGCAGCAGTTCACGCCGTTCGATTTTGCCACCAAGCGCACCGAGGCGGTCATCACAACCACTGATCACCGGCAAATGCGGGTCATCAAAGGTGCTGTTCCGACGATTCTGGCGTTATACGCCAAGCAGCATCCTGCTGACACTGCGCCTGCCAGCGCTGCTATTCAACAACTAGCAACCGCCAACGCCAAAAAAGGTTATCGTTCCCTAGCTGTCGCAAGCGTCGTCGATTCGCAAATGGCGTTAGTCGGCGTTTTGGCAATCGCCGATCCGCCGCGAGCGGATTCAGCATCCATGCTTGCACGGCTAAAAAACTTAGGTATCAAGCCGATGATGATCACCGGTGACAGTGTACCGATTGCCCGTGATGTTGCCGAGCAAGTTGGCATCGGCACCAAAATTCTACCAGCCAAAGCTTTGAAAACCGGCACCGCAGCCGATAAAATTCAATTGATTCATGAAAGTGACGGGTTTGCCAATGTTTTTCCAGATGACAAGTATCAAATCGTTAAGTTGTTACAAGAAGATGGCCATCTCGTTGGCATGACCGGTGACGGGGTAAACGATGCCCCTGCGCTGAAACAGGCAGAGTTAGGGACCGCCGTCAGCAGCGCCAGTGATGTTGCCAAGGCTTCAGCTAGCATCATTTTGACGCACCCGGGCTTGCATGACATCATCGCTGCGATCACGACCAGTCGCCAAACTTACCAGCGTATGCTGACTTGGGTCATCAACAAAATCACCAAAGTCATTGAGATCATTATCTTGTTTACACTCGGCTTCTTCTGGTTAAAAGTCAGCCTAGTGTCGCTGCTGGGGATGTCGCTGCTCGTGTTCGCCAATGACTTTGCGACCATGTCCATCGCTACCGATAATGTCCAGTCAACTGCCGGTCCTAATCAATGGCGACTCGGCCCGTTAACCGCGGCTTCCGGCGTTTTGGGCTTGTGGTTTGCCTTAGTCGACCTCGTGATCGTTTGGTTAGGGCTAAATCTGTTCCACCTCAGCTTGCCAGTCTTGCAAACCGCTGTTTTAATTGGTTTGGTCTTCAACTCCCAGTTCCGGCTGCTGATCGTCCGGGAACGGAGCCACTTTTGGACATCTTGGCCAAGCCGCACACTGCTAGCTGTCAATCTTTTCACAATTGTCATCTTTGCGCTGTTAGCCTTGACTGGCTGGCTCATGCCGGCCATCAGCTCACCGCTTTTAGTCACCATTCTGCTACTGACACTGGCAGCCACAATCGTGCTTGATTTCCTTAAAGTTGCTGTCTTTCGTTGGTTAAAGATTGCATGATAATGCGTGCTTTGTTTACCAAAAAACCACCGATCCGTTTCAAATTCGGACTGGTGGTTTTTGTGTGCTTTTAAAATAAGCAATGACTAATTTTCTTGTCCATGCTGCTTTTCTTCAATGTGCGCTTTCGTCAGCGCGTAGATTTCCAAAACATGGTCATCCACCAAATGATAATAAATCTGTTTGCCGGAGCGATCCCCCACAACCAACCGCGCTTGTTTGAGCAGGCGAAGTTGGTGGGAAACCGCTGACTGACCGAGGTCGAGCATGGCGGCCAGATCGGTGACCGTAATTGGCCCCGTGGCAATAGCAAGAATAATCCGCATGCGGGTCGGGTCACTCATGGTTTTAAACACATCAAGCACATCCCGCAATTCGGCGTCACTAGGCACCGCGTTCTCATTCATGTCCGCATTACGAACATCATTAGTTGTCATAGCACTGCGCTCCTTAAGATACTTATGGCCCATTTTAACAGACTTTGGTATCGAAAGGCACTTTTCACTGAGGGCGGATGTCGGCAGTTTTCCCTTAAGCTCTCTGCGGAATTAACAAGCGTAGGCCATTTAAGATGACAATCAGCGTGCTGCCTTCGTGGAACATGACGCCCCAAGCAATGTTGGTGAGTTGCAAGACGTTTAGGACAACCAGCATGACAACAACAGCCATGGAGAGTAGCAGGTTCTCGATCACAATGCGATTCATTTTAGTTGAAACTTGATGGGCCAATGCTAGACGTGAAAGGTCATTTTCGACTAGAACCACATCGGCGACATCAATGGCGACATCAGTTCCTGATCCCATCGCGATGCCAACCTCTGCATTGGCTAGGGCTGGTGCATCATTGACCCCATCGCCGACCATGGCAACGGGCCGCATGGTGGTCTGCAGCTCACGGACCACGGCAACCTTTTGTTCGGGCATCACATTAGCGACCACTTGATCAATTCCCAGGTCGGCGGCCACGGCTTCACCGGTTTGTTGCGCATCCCCCGTGATCATCACCGGTTGAATGTCGTGCCGTTTAAGGTAATTAATGGCCGATTTAGCGCTGCTTTTTGCTTGATCCATCAAGGCGATCAGGCCAACAACCCTTTGATCGACCGCAACGAAAACAACGGTTTTGCCTTGCTTACTGAGTGTTGCGGCTCGCTTGCGAAATGCCGGATCAACTTGCTTGAATCGCTGCGGCTTACCAATGGTGTAAGTGTGTCCCTGATACTCAGCGGTCAAGCCTTTGCCAATTTCGTTATGCACATCCGTGATTGGTACATCACTTTTGGAATAATGGCTCACAATCGCATTCGCCAACGGATGATTACTTTGCATTTCCATTGCTGTAATAATCTGAGTCAAGGCGGCTTCATCCACATCCGACACAAATTCGCTGTCCGTCACCACTGGCACGCCTTCCGTCAACGTCCCGGTTTTATCAAACGCAATGGCTTTTAACTGGGTCAGATTAGCTAAATAGCTGCCACCTTTAAAAAGAACCCCTTGCCGCGCCAGACTTGAAATGCCTGACAATGTGGCCGGCACCGCGCTGGCGGCCAAGGCACACGGCGACACAGCCACTAAGAAGACGATCGTGCGATAGATGCTGGTTGCCCATGACCAATGAAGTAAAAATGGTCCCGCAAGTAAAACAATCGGCAATACAGCCAATACCGCCTTCACGTAAATCGGCTCAAAACGTTGAATCACGCTGGCTGTTTTGGTCGGGGAGTCTTGGGCTGACTGCACCATCTGGACAATCTTAGCAAAAACTGTTTCATCACTTGACTTGGTAACCCGCATATCAAAGGTTGACTTGCCGTTGATGGTCCCACCAAAAACCTCATCGCCGGTTTGCTTTTCACGGGGAATGCTTTCACCACTGATCGCAGCTTCATTGAGACTAGCAGTGCCGGCAATAATAACGCCATCCGTTGGTACCTGAGCGCCATTCAGAATCTGTAATTGATCACCGATGTTTAATGCTGTCACTGGTACAACTTCTAATGCACCGGTGTCGGTATAGCGCCGCGCTTCTTGAGGCGCCATAGCCAGTAGTGCCGTAATTTCTTTGCGGCTCTTGTTTTCAACGTACTCCTCCAAAAAGTGCGCGCCAGCAAAAATCAGAATTAGCATCGCGGCCTCTTCAAAACTGCCAATCGCAATGGCGCCAAGTGCAGCCAGTGCCATGAGGAGATGAATATTTGGCGAAAAACGGTGCCGTTTTCTAGTTGCTTGAATCGTTGCCATGATACCTTCTGCAATCACTTGATAACCCGCAACAATCGCGGCAAAAACCAACAACGCCGCGCGAGCTATCGGTTGGGTGATGAGTAAGCCGCCAATGAAGGTGATGACGCCAAGCATATAAAAAATAATGGCCTTGTTTTTTTTCATCTTTGATCCCGCCCTTACATTTAATGTTCATATGAGCATATGTTCATATATCATCTTCAATATACCGACTTTAAGGAACGGTGTCAATCATGAAAATACCTTGATTGCGACAATCTCCGGCCAGATGGGACTGGTAGAGCGGAGACGACGCTTCGAGCCTCCTCTGGCCGACACTTGCTCCGCCTTGGCACTGGGCTCTTTTAGAATCCGATGAATGATGTCCTAATTTGTCAAAAAAAGAGCCACCAGTGAATTTTCACCTAGCAGCTCTTAAAAAATCGCTATTGAATTATCAAATCGCGGTGGGCCTAGCGCGATACCTTATCCCAAACATTCTCAAGGACATTGGTTTGGTCACGGTCAGGGCCAACTGAGAATGTCAGCAGGTCAACACCAAGTAATTCTGTGATGCGTTCAACGTAACGCCGCGCATTTTCCGGAAGATCATCCAAAGTTTTGGCTTTGGTAATATCTTCTTGCCAACCTGGCAGTTCTTCATACACTGGCTTGCATTCACTGAGGAACTTGAGCGAAGCTGGGTAGTTTTCAACCCGTTCGCCATCGCGTTCGTAGGCAACACAGATTTTGACTTTGTCCAAACCGGTTAGCACATCAATTGAGTTGAGGCACAGATCCGTAATCCCGGCAACACGGCGAGAATGACGAACAACGACAGCATCGAACCAGCCAATCCGCCGAGGTCGGCCGGTTACAGTACCGAATTCGTGGCCAGCATTGCGAATGAAATCTCCGGTTTTATCGAGCAATTCCGTTGGGAACGGACCGTCGCCAACGCGGGAGGTGTAAGCTTTCGCAACCCCCACAACCCGATCAATCTTGGAGGCACCAACGCCGGCACCAACCGTCACACCGCCAGCAGGGTTCGATGACGTTACGAACGGATAGGTCCCTTGGTCAATATCCAGCATAATCCCTTGCGCGCCTTCAAACAAAACGTGTTCACCTTTGTCAATCGCATCGTTCAACACAATTGAGGTGTCGCAAACATACTGTTTCAATTGTTGGCCATATTGATAATATTCTTCAAAGATATCATCAAAATTCATCGGCGTACTATCATAAACTTTGACGAATTCTTCATTCTTAGCTTTCAAATTAGCTTTGAGGCGTTCTTCAAAGATTTCTTTGTCGAGCAAGTCAGCCATCCGAATGCCAACTCGAGCAGCCTTGTCCATATAGGCCGGGCCAATGCCGCGATTGGTCGTCCCAATCTTGTCGGCGCCCTTGGCTGCTTCCTGCAATTTATCTAATTTAATATGATAAGGCAAAATCACGTGAGCACGGTCTGAAATCCGCAGATTTTCGCCAGTCACGCCTTGTTCTGCGAGCCGGGCCAATTCACCGACCAAGCTCTTAGGATTCACAACAACACCATTACCGATCACCGATAACTGATGCGGGTAGAGTACCCCTGATGGTACGAGGCGCAGCTTATAAACCTCGCCATTTGCATGGATCGTATGGCCTGCATTGTCACCGCCTTGATAACGGCTGACCACCTTGGCGCCTTGGCTCAGGAAATCCGTAATCTTCCCTTTACCTTCGTCGCCCCATTGTGTACCGACAATAACTACAGTTCCCATTAACTGATCGCTCCTCACGGCTTAGTGCGGGCATTTTTACCCGCCATCTGGTAGTCTAACAGGATGACGCCTTGAAGACAAGCAAAATCCGAACTTTAAAATGACACGAAAAACATTTTCCACAAAAACACGAACGAAAATATTATAAATGCGCTTTTTATCGTCTCTACACGAAAGACCATGTCGCATTCGGCATGGTCTTTCTACAAAATCGTCGTATTGATTTTATTTAGCTTAATTCCAGCAGTCGCTTACCGTTATTAACCAGAATATCCTGAGCCATTTCCGGGCTTAGGATTTCGGCACCTGTCAGCATGTTGGATGACATCTTCAACACAGTTGGCAGCGGCCGAAGCTTTTTAAAGTGGTTGAAGAAACCGTCAAACCGTTGCAGTCGCGATACCCGCCGCGACATCTTGTCATGATACTCCCTTTCGTCAAACAACTTGATCATCTGACTTGCCAGCAATGGCGGTGTATAGGGAATGTCGCTGCCAAAAACGAGATGTTGTTCATCTGCTAGGGTCAACAGCATCGGTAGTTGGCGCGGAAAAACTGTCCCTGCCACATCAAAATAAACGTGCCGCAACGCCGCAAACATATCGCTGTTGTATTGCTGTTTGACAAATGCCGCGTCGCGATCGGCCAAGATGCTCAGAAACGCACCGGCATGAGGCACAATGAGTTTAATATCCGGATAACGGTCAAAAAAGTGATATCGCAGCAAGTTCATGAACGTCATCGTCGTGTCGATGAAGAAACCCATTAACGGAATTGGCATATCAATATTAACATTCATCGGTCCTTGTGCAGGGCGATTAGGATGCATTAACACAATGGCTTTTTCTTGATTCAATTTAGCATAAACAGGATCAAAAATTGGTGTGCCAAAGTAAAGCCCTCGACTATTCGTCGGAACTGTGAATCCCAAAGCCGAATGCGCCAATGCCACATCAATTTCGCTCACACTTTCTTGGGCATAGGGTAGCGGCAATGAGGCAAAGTAACCAAGTTGATCAGGATGGTCTTGGGTGACGCGCTCGCCAGTATCATTGGCATCCCTTGCGATTGCGATCGTCTCTTCCTTATCGCCAAAGTTGAAGTGCGGTGAAGAAAGCGACAGAATTGAGTAGCCAATATGATTCTTTTTCATAAAAGCGAGCGTGAGATGTTCATCCCAGCCTGGCGTGGGCCAACCATCCGGATCGCCAGGAATATGCTTTTTCAAAGCTTGCGCATATAACCGCGGTAAGAAGTGTGTGTGAAAATCAATAATTTCTGCCATAGCGTATTCTCCTCGTTCTCAATTCAACTTGAAGCAATCCTGCAAAAGCCATGTTGCTTTGACAAAAGTATGGCGGCCCTGTCAAAAACCAAGGCCGCCACGCTTTTTTAAGACCGGTATGAAATAACTATATCAATCTACCTTAGTCTACTGACTTCAGCGCGGCCAACATATCAACCTTTTTCAAGGAACTGTTGACGAAGAAGCCAAGTGCAATGGTGATGATCGTAATGACCAATGTCGGCATGATGAAGGTTAGTGCGGACAACGCTGGGTTAAACATCACGTTATTCGGTGGTACAACTGTGATGATGTACTCATGCAGCAGTTCGCCCAATCCCCAGCCAACGAAAATGCCAAAGATGGACAGAAGAATTGTTTCTCGATAGATATACATGGTGACTTCTTGGTTATAAAAACCCAGCACCTTAATGGTTGAAAGTTCCCGCATTCGCTCGGCAACGTTGATATTGGTTAAATTATACAAAATAACCACCCCCAGCACTGCTGCTAAAACAATCAACACAATCATAATCGTATTCAGTGAATGAACAATCGTTGTAATTTGACTGCGTAACGCTGAGTTCTGCTGAATGCCTTCAACCCCGCCGGCCTGCATAAACTTAGCCGCTTCAGCCCGGGTATTGCTAATGGAACGGTTCTTCAAGGTCACCAACCGACCATTTGGCTTAAAGTCTGTGTTAAACGCTTTTTGATAGGCCGTTTTGTTCATGAACAGGAAGTGTCCCATATACATTTCAGTGATGCCCGTCACTTTGACTTGATGCTTGGTGCCGGTCGCATCTTTTACCGTGATGGTGCTTCCAATCTTAACGTTCAGAAGCGAAGCCAACCGCTCAGAAATCACTGCACCGTCATTTGATAATGTCAGTTTCGTTTGACCCTGACGCGTTGCTAACCGAATATAGTCGCTGAATCCGGTCTGGTCTTTAGGCACGATCATGGTAATATCCTGACGATCATTGTCTGTACCGGCATTCTTTGTAACAGTTTCATAATAGACTGACTTGGTGCGCTCAACTGCTTTTTCTTGAAACAGTTGATCAAGTTGTTGCTGCTGTTTATCGGTGATATTACTTTTTTGAGCGACAATCATGTCATATTTAATGATGTCGTTGAACTGGCGATCATTGACGCCGCTAATACTATGCTGCACGGCTAAACCAGCAAACAAAAGTGTCACCGACCCCGCCACACCAAAGATCGTCATAAACATCCGCTTTTTGTACCGGAAAATATTGCGAGCCGTTACCTTGTGGGTAAAGCTCAGGCGCCGCCAAATGAATGGGATTCTTTCCAAGAAAATCTTCGATCCGTTAGCTGGTGGCTTTGGCAACATGAGTTCAGCAGGCCGAGCATTTAGCTCTCGAGAAGCGACCCACCAAGCTGGCAATACCGCGCTGACCATCGCCAATAGCAACGCGATAGCACTAATACCCGGATAGAAATGCAATTCAATCGGCGGTACATTGATCCCATTGTGATAAGCCTGATAGACAATCATTGGCAAGATAATGTGTCCTGCGGTAATGCCTAAAAGTGAACCGATTAAACTTGCAAGAAAACCGTACATTGTAAATTTATTGATGACATCACGACGCGTATAACCTAATGCAACTAAAGTGCCAGAGTTGATACGTTCCTCGTCCACAAACCGGGTCATGGTGGTGAAGGTGACTAATGCTGCCACAAAATACATAAAGAACGGGAAAATATTGGCCAACGAATCGACAATATTAGAGGTACTGTCGTAAACCGTGTAGCCCTGGCCGGTTGGTGTTTCCCTGCGTGTATCAACAGTATAGGTAGGCGCCTCCAGCTTGCTCAAGGCTTCCTTGGCATCCTCAAGTGTAACTGTGCCAGCTTGAATTTTCTTCTGGGCCGATGGTGACTGTTTATCATATGCGGCTTGCTTGGTTTTCAAGGTTGCTTCATTAGTTACAATCTCTTGATTGGCTGCATCAAGTTGTTGTTGACCAGATTGCTGAGTCGCTGCCAACTGTTGCTTGGCCTGTGCTAGCGCCACCTGCTTAGAAGCATACTGCTCTTGACCTTGCTGCAGTTGAGCCTCCCCAGCATTGAACTCGCTGGACTTTTGCTGAAGTTGCTGATTAGCAGCTGTCCAAGCCGCAACATTTTTGTTATAGGTTTCCAAATTTTGATTGTAAGTCGCTAAACCACTGCTGTACTGGGCAGTACCTGATTGATAGGTGCTGATTTTCTTTGCCAGTTCTTGGCTGGCAGCTGTCCAATTTGCCATGTTTTGGTTGTATACAGCTAAGTTCTGGTTATAAGTTTTTAACCCGCCGTTATACTGCGCAACCCCCGCTTGATAACTGGCTTGCTGTTGTTGAAAAGCTGGATTCTCAGCAATTGCTGGGTTTTGTGCCAAAGCGGCATCAATCTTTTGTTTAGCAATCGTGAGCTGTTGTTGACTGGCATCAAGCTGCTGTTTGGCAGCGTTTAATTGCTGCTTGGCAGTCGTTAGATCTTGTTGTTTCGCGTTTAGTTGTTGCTGGCCGGTCGTCAGTTGTTGTTTAGCGGTAGCCAGTTGCTGTTGACTATTGTCTAGTTGCTGCTTGGCCGCATCCAATTGCTGTTTAGCCGCCACTAGTGCTTGATGCTTGTCATCTAATTGCTGCTGACCTGCTACTAACTGTTGCTTTGCCGTGGTCAATTGCTGTCGGCTCTGGCTCAACTGGGTCGATGCCTGCTGCAGTTGCGTTTCACCACTGGCAATTTGGGCTTGGCCATTTTTAACGCCAGCATCCAGTTCTTGCTGTTTTGCTGCGACTTGTTGTTTAGCCGTCGCCAGTTGTTGTGCCCCAGTCGTTAACTGCTCCTGAGCTGCATTCAATTGGGCTTTAGCATCATCAAGTTTTTTCTGGCCGGCATCAATTTTGGCTTGATACTGTTTCTTAATGGCAGCTAATCGAGCTTGTGGTGCGTTCTGCAACAAGTGATTCAGTGCCGTCTTATGCGCTTGAATTCGGTCAGTGTACTGGCTCGAATATGGATCCAAGCCTTTTGTGTTGCGATAAGTTAACCGTGCCATCATATAAACATCTGAATCAAAATTATTGCTTGTAACGACACCATAACCCTTAAGATCACCACTGCCAGAGGTGCTATTGCCTTTATTGATCGACGAAATAATTTCCGGGGAATACACAAACCCAACAACTTTGAAACTTATTCTTTTCAAAACCTTACTGCCGGTTTGATCTGCCCTTTGCACAAACTTGATCGTGTCGCCAAGTTTGTACTTGCTTTTATAATTGGCATCAATCGCAATCTCATTGGTTGCTTTAGGCATACGTCCGGAATCCAACCGGTACTGCGAAATCTTAGTTGGTTTTGATAAGATTCGGAAGCTTGAATGGGTACCTTTAAGCGTCACGTCTTTGAGATAACCAAATTCGATTTGCTCTGTGCCAGAAGCACGCTGAATCGTCTTTTGATCATGTGCATCCAGACCATCTTCGCCGATAACTGTCAAATCTGCTAGATGATACTGTTTGAAATACGTTTCACCTGTCGCTCGCATATCGGGACCGGCAATCCACAAACCAACCAATGCAAAAGATCCGAGCATCATCAGTAACAGGATTGAGAAGAAACGCCCCCATGAAGTTGTAAACGACTTGCGGATGTCTTTCCAAAGTGTTTTCTTGCTCACCGCGCCTCACCTACCATTTCAGTTGTTCAACTGGGGTTGGCTGCTCATTTTGGTAATCAGCCTGAACCTTACCATCGTGAATTTCGATCACGTGATCCGCCATCGGCTTGATGAGCGAATTGTGAGTCACGATCATCACATTTTTATTCGTTTGATGGGAGAAGTCCTCAAACAATTTCAAAATACTTTTTCCAGTCTTATAATCCAGCGCGCCTGTTGGTTCATCCGCTAGCAGCAATGATGGATTCTTCGCAATCGCGCGGGCAATGGCCACTCGCTGTTGTTCGCCGCCGGATAGCTGTGCCGGGAGGTTATTGATCCGCTTACCTAATCCAACATCCACCATCGTCTGTTTCGGATCTAGCGCATCCGGGGCAATTTCGCTCGCTAGCTCTACATTCTCCAAAGCCGTTAAATTCGGTACTAGGTTATAAAACTGGAAAACAAAACCAATCTGATCACGGCGATAAGTTGTCAACTGGTGATCGTCATACTGCGCAATGTTGTGCCCATTAATCACGACCTGACCGCTGGTTGGGCGATCCATACCGCCGAGAATATTGAGCAAGGTTGATTTTCCAGCACCGGAAGCGCCTAAAATAACCGTGATTTCGCCAGGTTTGATGGTAAAAGAAACTTCGTGATTGGCATAAACAGTTTGCTCACCGCTACCATACTGACGCGTTTCATTTTTAACCGTGATGAAATTGTCCATTGTCATAACCTCCAAAATGATTTATCATGAACATCGTGTTAAGCATCTTTACGAGGAACATCATAAAACATACTTTTGGGAATAACTATGTGCAATTTTTTGAAAAGTGTTCAGTAAAGGAGCAAGCTCATGAAAAAAGCAGAACAGACTGCGCAGACGAAGCAAGCACTAACCGCGTCCTTAATCACAGTGGGCCGAAAAAAGACCCTAGCGAAGGTTTCAGTGGCTGACCTCACTAGGGCAAGCGGCATCAGCCGCGGTACTTTTTATTTGCATTATCTGGATAAAGACGATCTTGTTGCCAAGGTTGAAGCTTCGCTATTAGGCGATCTGGAACGCGGCCTAGACATTGGCATGGATACCGCGATGGATCCCAATGCTATCGTCTCTGGTAAGCAGTCGCCGCTGATGGTCAATATGGTGCATTTAATTAACCAGCGGCGCGATATTTGTCAATTCTTACTAAGTCCAGTTGGTGACCCGAGTTTACTTGGCCGCGTCGCCAAACTGTTACGTGATAAAATTCTCGGCCATCTCGCCGAATTAAAAGGCGAAGCCCATTTTATCCACGATATTCCAGATGCTTACGTCAGCCAGATCATCGTTTATGGCATTATTGATATCATCCAACTGTGGCTTAACGAGCCACAGCCACGCTCTGAGGCTGAAATTGTTGACATTTTAATGAAAACTCGGTTTCTGTCCCCTTATCAATTACTGGCATTAGAGAAATAGATTGTGAAAATATGCCAGTCCAGTCTATCGCTGACAACCACCAGCCCATTGGTTTTCTCTGTCGACTAATTGGCATCCAATTTCCTCAAGGAGGCGCTTCAAATGAGTGTTAAAGGCAATTATCAAAGTACCCGCAGCGAGCTATCTGAAACCGAGAAGAAAATCGTTGATTATGTGATAGCACACAGTCAAGCAGTCTTAACGATGAGTGTTCATGATCTAGCTAAAGCAGCTGGTACCAGTCCGGCCTCCGTCAGTCGCGCCGCGCGCCGACTACAATTCACTGGTTATAACGAGCTGAAAATGCAGTTAGCGGCTGATCTGGAAGGGGATACCCATCAACCGGATGATCAAGAAATTCAAAAAAACGAAACGCTGACAACGATCAAGCACAAACTGCTCACGGATGCCAACCAATCCTTGCGCGAAACCGTCGACCAGCTTAACGAAGCCAATGTCGACACAATTATCAACTTGATTCATCAAAGTGATCGTCTGCTTGTGTTCGGCGTGGGCGCTTCCTACTTAGCAGCGCAAAACATTGCCCAAAAATGGGGGAGGCTTGGCTATCCTTGTCATGTCAGTGATGACCTCAATTTGTTCTTGCCACTTGCAGCAACTGCAGATGCCAACCGGACACTTTGCTGGTTCATTTCGAATTCAGGTGAATCGCCAGAAGTCGTGCTAGCTGCCAAATTGGCCAAAAAGGCTGGCTTGCAGGTGATTGTCACTACCAAACTCGGGAAAAATTCGCTCACCAAGTATGCTGATGTGAGCATTCAAACATCCCAACCGATGGAGGCCCGCAACCGCTTCGCTGCAACCCAATCACTCCACACCCAGTTTATGCTCATCGACATTCTATACTATGCCTATGTCAGCCGATACTACGATGCAGCAAAAATAGCCACGGATCAATCAAAAGCTGCAGTGACTGCCTATCGTGAATTTTTACGCAACGGCTTTAAATGAGTCTTCGAAGCTTTCACATTTCAGACGCGTCTGCAGCTGACGTGTCTTTTTTCTAGCCTTTTTTGAAATTTTATTTCACATTTAAAAGAAAATAGTTGAAATAAAAGTGGATATCAGGTACGTTTTTATCAATAAAGGGCTTCCATCAATTTTCCGACGACGCCTGCCCTTTAACTTGACGTAACGTTTATCAGCCAACTTGTCAGGCTGATTTTCCAAAGAAAGAGGCTAAAAACATGGCAATTAATTTAGATCAAATGACGACGGAAACTCGAAATCAGAAAACAATGGCATTAGACACGATGACGGTCCATGACTTTGCCACCGTCATGAATGCCGAAGATCAAACCGTTGCCCAGTCAGTACAACAAGCACTACCAGCTATCGAAACGGCCATTCAGACGATCAGTCATTCACTCAAGAAAGATGGCCGCTTGTTTTATATCGGGGCAGGCACCAGTGGCCGACTGGGCGTTTTAGATGCAGCAGAATGCGTGCCGACCTTTGGCACTGATCCAGAAATGGTGCAGGGCCTAATTGCAGGCGGCATGAAAGCCATGACTGTCGCGGTTGAAGGCGCAGAGGATTCTAAAGAGCTCGGGAAAACGGATCTGCTGCAACGGCACCTATCCGCAGACGATACCGTTGTCGGGATTGCTGCCAGCGGCCGTACACCTTATGTCATCGGCGGTCTTGATTATGCGCAAGCTGTCGGTGCTGCAACCATCAGCCTCGCTTGCAACACCCACGCCGAAATCAGCCAGCACGCCCAGATCGCCATTGAAGTACCTGTTGGACCAGAAGTTTTGACCGGCTCAACTCGGCTCAAGGCTGGCACTGCCCAAAAATTGGTTTTGAATATGCTGTCAACTGGCGCCATGATCGGCCTTGGCAAAGTTTTCCAAAATCTCATGGTCGATGTGCTGCCGACGAATGAAAAACTCGTGGTTCGCAGCCAGCGCATCATTCAACAAGCCACTGGTTGCGATGCCGCCACTGCAGCAAAGGCGTTTGAAGCAGCCGATCAGCACGTTAAATTAGCGATCGTCATGATTCTGACACAGCGATCAAGCACGGACGCTCAAAAACTACTGACACAAACGAACGGCTTCATTAGCCAAACTGTCACAGCAAGTTCGGAGGAGAAAACAGATGGCACAAGATAAGTATCAAACGATGGGCAATGGTATCTACGCCCACATCGACGGGCCGCAAAACGTGGCCAAATTGATCCACTGTATGACACGAGTCCGGCTGACGATCAAAGACGAGGCCAAAGTTGATCAAGCCGCACTTAAAAAAGTGCCTGGCGTGCTGGGTGTTGTCCAAGAAGAAACGCTCCAAGTCATTGTTGGTCCAGGGACTGTCAACAAAGTCGCACAGGCCATGGTTGATCGAGTAGGGGTTGCATTAGGTGACCCTTTCCCAGCCAACACGCAACCGCCTGCTGAATCGAATCAATCGGCAGTTGAAGCTAAAGCCGCAGAGGTTCGGGCAGCGCATAAAGCCAAGTTAAAGCAAACTTGGTGGCGGGCTGCTTTAAAACATATTTCCGCTATTTTCATTCCGCTAATTCCTGCCTTCGTCGGTGCCGGCTTAATCTCCGGCGTTGCTGGTATTTTAGCCAATTTGTTAACCGCTGGCGATTTACCAACCAGCTGGGCGTCATTTATTACTGTCTTAAAAGTCATCAACGGCGGGCTCTTCACCTTTCTTAATATCTATGTTGGGATAAACGCCGCAACCGAGTTTGGCCCAACCGCTGGCCTTGGCGGCATCATCGGCGGCTTAGTCTATCTGCCTGGCGTTGTGGCCCCGATCACGATCAACAACGTCTTCACCCATCAACCGTTATCTCCTGGTCAAGGTGGCATCATCGGCGTCATTTTCGCCGTCTGGTTGTTGGCTGTGGTTGAAAAACGCCTGCATCGACTCATTCCGGACGCCATCGATATCATTTTCACGCCGATGCTCAGCCTCTTATCCATCGGCCTGCTGACCATTTTCTTCATCATGCCACTCGCCGGTTGGGTCTCAAGTTCATTGGTCGGCACGATTAACTGGACGTTACAAGTTGGCGGTGCCTTCTCAGGCGCTATCTTAGGCCTCGCCTTCTTGCCGATGGTCATGTTGGGATTACACCAGATTCTGACGCCTATTCATCTTGAAATGATCAAGAGCATTGGCTACACCGGCCTGCTGCCAATCTTGGCCATGGCTGGCGGCGGTCAAGTGGGTGCCGCCCTTGCACTATGGATCAAGTGTCGACAAAATCAACAGCTCGTCCGCTTGATAAAAGGCGCTCTACCAGTCGGTATCTTAGGGGTTGGTGAACCGTTGATCTATGGTGTCAGTCTGCCGCTGGGCCGGCCATTTGTAACTGCCTGTATTGGCGGTGGCATCGGCGGCGCCGTTATCGGCATGATCGGCCATATCGGTGCCATCACCATTGGTCCTTCCGGCGCAGCCCTGATTCCACTCATCGCCAATCACCAATGGCTGGGTTATGTTTTCGGCCTACTGGCTTCCTATGCAGGCGGTTTTCTGGCGACTTACTTCTTCGGTGTGCCAGAAAGCGCGATGGTGCCGACCAGCGCTGACGGCACCATCATTGAACCGCTCGCAGTAAATACAGCAGCTGTTTCTGAAACCCCTTTCACTAGAGCAACTAGCCCGGATGCGACTCAATTTGTGGCCCCTGCTGCTGGTCAACTTCAAGCCTTGTCCGAAGTGCCCGATGATGTCTTTTCTCAAAAAATGGTGGGGGATGGTTTTGCCATTGTCCCAAGTCATGGCACGGTTGTCGCACCTGTTGACGGTACCATCGTCAGCATCATGCCGACCAAACACGCGTGGACTATGACAACCGCAACCGGACTTGAAATTCTCGTCCACATGGGATTAGACACCGTCGCATTGAACGGTGACCCCTTCACTGTTCATGTGACAGAAAACGAAACCGTAAAGGCAGGTCAGCAAATTGCCGAAATGGATCTACCTGCCATCAAAACAGCTGGCAAAAGTACGACAATCATCACCGTCATCACCAACATGACCCATGTCGCCGCCATGACCAGCTTCACAGATCAATCGATCACTGCTGGCGAAGACGTCCTGCGCGTCACCAGTCAATCAGAAAGTTAGTATATGAAAGTCGACGGCAGATTGACTTAACCTTATATCTGAGTGATCGTGTGTGCCAACTAAAAAAATCGTTCTTAGAGAAAGCACAGTTTCTCTAGGAACGATTTTTTGCTTGCGGTTGATACACAATTCGTCTTTTGATAGATACCCTGATAGCATTTAAAAATCTCAGTGCCACGGCGGAGCAATCGTAGGCCAGATGGGGCTCAGCCGTGCAAACAACACAGCGACCGGGCTTGGAGCTGATGTTGTTAGGCGACTTTTAGACCGCGCGTTTTGCGGGCTAAAAGCGCCGTCACAGCGTTCCAGCCCCAGCAGGCCGGAGATTGCGGAGTTTGGCACGGCAAGGACCTTCTAGCCCAGATTTTTTCCCAGAGTATTTAAAATCTAATAAAGCCCAATTCCTAGATGGTAACGATGGCTCGACTTGTTATGTGCCAAGTACAGATTAGCGTCCAGCATTTTTCAATTGTGCCTCTTGCAAATACGCAAAGATGTGGCCAAAGGCAATTTCACGAATCTGACCATAGCGAATTTGCGCCGTTTCGCCATCATCTGGTCCGACTAGGTTTAAGTCAAAATCGGTTTCACCGACATTTTCCGGATAACCCAGAAAATGTTCATCGCTGTCGGCTACTTTAATGCGCACCACCCGTTCAAACCCAGCGGCCTCTGAGATGATGGTCTGAATTAAGTCATCATTTGGATCGAACTCACGATCAGCATTCAACACTGGCTGCTGGCTGAAGTGATGGGTTTGATCCCATTTTTCGTAAAAGCTGATCGTTTGCAAATAATCCGAGGCTGTCGCGACATTTTGGATGCTTGGTAACGTCAGTAAAATATAGCCACCAAACTGGCCGGCCATGTCCTTGAGACTCAACACCACAACCCGGTCGTTGACCGCTTTGACGCGACCCACAAAGAACTGATCTTCCGGTCCCTTGGGTACGACTGAAATCAAGCGATTGTTCGCCAAGGCATTCTGAAACACGCCAGCCAGTTGACCGTCATTTTGGTACAGCTTGGTGGCCACGTGCTTTAGATGATCACGTTGCCGGACCAGTTCCGTTTCCAGTTTGAGATCAAGGCCATGGAATTCCATGACTAAAATATCCGAGAAATCAACCTGCAAGGCGCGCACATCGGTGTAGTTGAATTTGTTGAAGATCGCCATACTAAAGCGATCCTCAGCCACAGCTGTTACCTGCCCTTCAAGATAGGCATCATCATCGGCCACCACGACCATGACCATTTGACCATTCGCCTTAGCCTGCGTCGCCAGTTGCTGAATTAAGTTCTGTGTCGCATCGAACTGCAATGGCTTTTCTTGGCCTTGCAGCGTCAAGAAATGCTGGGCCTGTGCCAAGTTAATTCGAAAATTCATGCTATCGAGATCATCCCCGGCAAATTCAACCTGATCAATCGCAGAAAATGCGATCAAGGCACATCCATCGGCAATCCCTGAATCATTGTAGGTTCCCAGAACAACCGCATCATGACCTAACACCTGTACGTATCCGGTGTAAAAATCGTCGGTATCGCGCTGATACACATTGATCAGCAGGTGTTCATTGAGTGCTGTCATTAAACTCATCAAAATGGCATCCATGCGGCATCCCTCACTTTCTTGCGCTTAAATCTAAAAATAACTTTCTAATCTTTCTTGCTAATGGTTTATTGATCCGGACCATTATAGGCAATATTCGTAAACTTGTTATACGACTTCACAAACAACAACTTGACGGTACCACGCGGGCCTGAACGGTTTTTCTCAATGATGACTTCAACTTCACCAACATTGTCATCCCCGTCATCATTGCCGCCTTGATCGTCGTCATCCTCATCGCCTTCTGCATCGCGGTAATAGTCATCACGATACAGGAAAGCCACAATATCGGCATCCTGTTCGATCGAACCGGATTCACGAATATCGCTCAACACCGGCCGCTTATCCTGTCGCTGTTCAACGCCACGACTCAGCTGGGACAACGCAATCACGGGTACATGCAATTCCTTCGCCAGTTTTTTCAGCTGCCGGGAAACGGCGCTGACTTCCTGTTGGCGGTTTTCTTGGCCAGAACCTTCAATCAACTGCAAATAATCAATGATAATCAGCCCTAAATCACCTTGCTCACGCGCTAGCCGCCGACACTTCGCGCGAATCTCCGCCATTCTGATGCCTGGCGTGTCATCCATATAGATCTTCGCCTTACTCAAGCTACCCATGGCGATAATCAAGTTCTGCCATTCTTCTTCATTCAGCTGACCAGTTCGCAGGTGATTAGCATCAATACTACCTTCTGAACACAACATCCGGTTTACCAGCTGTTCAGCGCCCATTTCCAAACTGAAAATGGCGACACTTTTGTCTGTTTTCGTCCCAACATTTTGGGCAATGTTCAAAGCAAATGCGGTTTTCCCGACAGCAGGCCGCGCCGCTAAAATAATCATTTCGTCCTCATGCAGCCCCGTCGTGATTTTGTCCAAATCACGGAAACCGGTTGGCAACCCGGTGATTGCCTGATCATTTTGATACAACTGATCAATCTGCGCCATAGCCTGATTCAGCACATCTTTGATCTGTTTGAAGCCGGCCTGATTGCGGTTCTCCGAGACATCCATAATCTGGCGCTCGGCGTCTTCAACTAGTCCTTCAACATCGTCTTGTTCCGTATAGCTGCGACTGGCAATGTTTTGCGCCGTACTAATCAGTTTGCGTAACGTGCTCTTCTGCTGCACGATTTTGGCGTAGTATACCACGTTACTGGCAATAGGCGTCGCCGCAACCAAATCTGTAATATAACCAACCCCGCCAATATCATCGAGGTTGTTATGATTGTCCAGATAATCCGACACCGTAACCGTATCAATCGCTGTGCCGTTATCCTGTAGATCGGTCATAGCTTGGAACAACAGCCGGTGGGCTTTCTTATAGAAGTCATCCGCCGTGACATACTCTTGTGCATCCGGCAATGTGTCAGCATTCAGAAAAATGCCGCCAAGGACGGCACGTTCTGCTTCGTCACTATGCGGCGGCTGCTGGTCAATTAATTGATTATCCATGCGCGTCCTCCTTCAGATTAATCGTCAAAAATTTTTTGTCGCTTATCCCTAACAGTCTACGTTAAACCCGCAGTCAAGACAAGCATCACCGCATACAGTCGAACTACACAAACAATTTAACGAAAAGCAATGGTCACTGCTGTATCACCGGTGATTGACTCAGTCCACAACCCACTAATTTGGACCAGATAGACAAAAAGACGCGATCATCTGGTCGCGTCTTCTGGCAGAATAACTATTCTTATTTTTGTTCAATCACGTGTACCCGAATGCGGGCATCAATGCCAGGGAATAAATTAACCGTGACATTAGTGAAACCCAGTGAACGGATAGGCTGCTTCAGATCGATCTTACGTTTATCAACTTTGATCTGATATTGCTTATCCAAAGCCTGCGCGATCTGCTTGCTAGGAATCGAACCGAACAACCGGGAATCTTCGCCGGCTTTGCTTTGGATCTGAACAACGGTTTTGTCGTCTTCGATCTTAGCCTTCATGGCCTCAGCCTCGGTTTTCTTTTCAGCTTCCTTCTTCTCTTCAAGCCGCTGCTGGCCGCGCAAAGCACTCATAGCCTGCGGTGTCGCTGCTTTAGCCAGCCCCTTGCGAATTAAAAAGTTTTCAGCATAGCCGTCAGGTACTTCTTTCACCTGACCGCGATTGCCCTTGCCACGAACGTCTTGTGTAAAGATGACTTTCATCAAAATCCCTGCTTTCTATGCGTCTTCGTCTGCTTTTTTGATCTGAGCAAGCAGATCAGTCCGAACTTCGGCGATCGTTTTGCCCTTAATCTGGGTGGCTGCGTTACTCAAGTGACCGCCGCCGCCCATGGCTTCCATGATGACCTGCACGTTGACATCCCCAGTCGAGCGGGCGGAAATGCCGACATCACCGCTTGGGCGTTTTGTGATGACAAAACTGGCATCAACGCCATTGAGTGACAACATCGTATCAGCCGCTTGTGCTGCAATCACTGGGTCATAACGCTTATCCTCTTCCCCAGTACATAGTGCCATATTTGGCGCAATCATTTCAATTGTATCGATCAAATGATTCCGTTGGATGAAGCTGTCGATATTTTCCTTTAACAGGTTCTGCGCCAACATGCCATCAGCGCCCATGGAACGCAGATAGCTGGCAGCATCAAACGTCCGCGTGCCGGTGCGTAGGCTAAAGGACTTGGTATCCACCGTGATCCCTGCCAGCATCGCCGTTGCCTCAAGCTTATCAAGACTTGGCACATTTGTCGGCTGGTATTCAAACATCTCCGCAATCAACTCACAAGTGGAGCTGGCGTACGGTTCGATATAAACCAGCATCGGGTTGTCCGGAAATTCTTCGCCGCGTCGATGGTGATCGATGATAACCGTTCTTGCCGCCAACCTTTTGTACAAGTCAGGCGCCGCTGAGATCGACGGCTTGCTGTGATCGACCAAGATCAGCAGGCTCTGATCCGTTGCTTGCGACAGCGCTGCTTCCGGCGTCACAATGGCATTAGCAACTTCAGGATCTTGACCCACTTGGCCCATGAGGCGTTCGACATCGGAGTGCAGATGGTCAGGGTCAATCACAATGTAACACTCTTTGCCATTCATCTGCGCAATCCGGCGAATCCCCATCGAGGCGCCAACTGCATCCATATCCGGCCGCTTATGGCCGACAACAAAGACCTTGTCCGTCTGCTTAAACAATTCTTGCAAGGCCTGCGCAACCATACGCGCCCGCACACGCGTCCGCTTTTCCATTGGATTCGTCTTGCCGCCATAGAAACGGGCTTCATGGCCTTTGGCGCGGACCACCACCTGATCGCCGCCACGACCAAGCGCCAGATCCAAGTTACTCTGCGAAGTCACCGCTAACTGAGCCAAGTCTTCATTACCATATGCGATCCCCAGCGACAGCGTCAATGGATAATTCTGTTTCGAGGTTTCTTCCCGAATCACATCTAGAATCTTGAACTTGTCACGTTCAACATCCTTCAGCGACTTGGCATAAGCCAGCAGGAAAAAGCGATCGTTGTCAATCCGCTTCAAGAACATGCCAAATTGATTGGCCCAATCTGTCAGCTGATTCGTGACGTAACTATTTAAATTAGTAATGACCTGATCATCCATGGTTTGTGTGATCTCGTCATAGTTATCAATGAAAATCTGGCCAATGGCGATCTTCTCGTCTTCTGCCCGCTCTTCAATCTCAGCATATCGAGTCACGTCCATCAGATAGACAACCCCGATACTCTTTTGCACGATAATCTCAAACTGATGCTGACCCCAAGTCACCATTTTCGTTTCATTGGTGTTCTCGTTGCTGCGAATCAACTCCGCCAATTCCGCATCAACATGTTCCAACGGCTGACCAAGAACGTCAGTGTCGCCAAAATACTTCTGCAGGAATGGGTTCGTCCATTCAATATTGAGATTCTCGTCATAAATCAGGATCCCAATCGGCATTTTGATCAGCGCTTCTTGTTCGCCGCGCTTGATCCGATAACTGAGGTCCGAAATATACTGATTGGTATTCTTGGCAATGGTTTCTAGGGCATAAAAAATCGTGGCCACTAGACTAATCAAAATCAGCAGCATCAACAAAGCCAACCACGGACGGATCAGTGCTCCCATCAGAATACCGATCACCGCCAGCACGACCATCGCAATAGCTGCATATCGCATTCGCATGTCTTCAAGAAACTCCGGCATACGAATCCGCTCAAACAATTTCTTCATATAGAAAAACTCGCTTTCACTTAGCGCAGATACTTAAGGATTTCTTTAGCTATTCTACCATACTGTGCAATTAGATTCTGCGAGTGACCTAGCCATTGCTTGATAGCATCACGTTTACAAAATAGTGGCAACGAGGCCGGTCTATGAAGTGGCTTGCCATGCCATACGCCACAATCTTTAAACTTAACCAGACTATTTATGGAAAAATAAAAAGAATGATTTGCCTAAACATGGCAAATCATTCTCACTAGTCTGTTTGGTAACGTCGCATTATAGCCCAGGCCCTTCACCGTTATTCCTAGGTGGGAAAATCACGGAAATAGCGCAAAGCCAATGAAAAATGAGGCAATGAAAAAAATGGCTACTCCAACAACCAATGTGTAACTACCGAGGATAATATTAAAGCTCCAGCCAAGGGCGGACTTTTCTAATAAAAGGTAAATTTGCCAACAGATAATCAGCAAGGCAATCACTAATAGCCCAATAAACCCAGTGCCAAGCTCGATTCCAACGAAGTTCTTTTTCCCAGAGAAAGTTATGATGGTCATTAAGGCAAATATAACAGTCAAGATACCGCCATTACCAATGACGATTTTCGCTTTAGTCTTCATTTTTCAGTTCTCCATTAAAAGTGCCTTTGGCAGATCCCTTTAGATAAAACGAAAGCCTTCTTCTAACCATTATTCATGATTGATTTTCAACCACCAAACAACTTATATGCCGCAACGGCAACAATGTGCTTGTAATCAAAAAGCGATGTCTTCTGCATAATTGTCAATAAGCGTTGACGAAATTCCTGATTACACTTTTCATTGTTCCCGCCCCACGCATAACATGTATCATGTGCTTGGCAGGCACCATCAAGATCATCAATCGGCGCTTTGCCGTTGTTGCCTTTACCGCAATAATTCCCATACACCAGCAAATTAAACCTAGCCATTGAGAGCAGCATGCCTTTTTCTGGACCATCATTTTTAAGACTGCGAGCCCATTTATTTATTTCTGCGCCAATTTTTAGGACAACGGGATCAACATTGTCATTCATGGCAGCATCATAGTCAAAACTTGTGATACCATCAACATTCTTTAAGTACGGATCGATCATTTTTAATTGTTCACTTGTTTCTCTGTTGATTTCAGTGTCATTAAACTCAGTCTTAGTCGTTGCGTGAACCTCAACCCCACTATTAAATTGAAAAAATAGTGTCATACTAATCAGGGCAAAAACGACTGCGACACTTCTTCTGACTATAACAAACCTTTTTGAACGTCTAGAAAATTTCATATTTCCCTCCAATGTTTTCTGGCTTTATCATTGCCAACACCCACAAGCAATTGTTTACACCAATTATTATACATAAGAGTCTACTAAAAACGAAGTATTTTATTATCTATAAGAGATCATAACACGGGTGATGCTGTTATATC
>NZ_JBSOQX010000025.1:0-38871 GCF_053819265.1 Lacticaseibacillus sp. 30 | reverse complement strand
AACTAGTATCTTATTAACACTGTCCGATCATATTAGTTTTATGCTTCAACGTGCCCGTCAGAACGCATTTTTTAATGCCCCATTGGAATGGGACATCAAGATGCTTTATCCCAGTGAGTATGAGTACTCCCTGAAGGCTGTTGAATTAATGCGAGAGCGAACTGGAATAAAAATTCCAGATCAAGAAGCCGCCTTTATTGCGCTACATTTCATCAACTCACATTATGATAATCGTGACATGCAGGAAACTGTATTTATTACAAAAGTCATTCAGAACGTTTTGAATATTGCGTCTTACCATTATGGCAGACCGTTTGATAGATCATCTTATAACTTTTCTAGGTTTGTAACGCATATGAGATACTTTGTTCGTCGACAGGTGCGAGGTGAAGATTTAAGCGCTGATTCTTCTATTTTGGGCGCCGTCTCAAAAAAATATATTAACGATTATCAGTGTGCTCTTAAAATAAAGTCATTTCTTGAAAAAGAATATAAATGGCAATTGAGTTCCAGTGAAGTCTTGTACTTAACTCTCTACCTGAATCGCTTATCTACTAACTGAATAAGCAAAAAAAATGACATAGGATCGTGACTTGTAACAAAGGCGAAACCTAGCATTTAGTAGAAGTAGTTTAACTACGTACTGCTATATTGCTAGGTTTTTCTTTTTAGGAGGTAAATTATGATAAAAGATGATGCAGTAAATATTCTACGTTTGGTTGGTGGTAAAAAGAATGTCACAAACTTAGTGCACTGCGCCACGAGATTACGTTTTGTACTGAAAGACGAATCAAAAGCAGATAAGGAAAACTTGGAGAAATTGCCTTCTGTATTACAGGTAGTTCAAAGCGGTGGCCAGTACCAGGTGGTTATTGGGCCACAAGTATCTGACTTTTACGATGCGATTATACCTTTGCTTGACACATCAGAAAGCACAAAAAATGACGAGATAGGTCAAGGTAAACGTAAACAATTTTCATTTATTCAAGTGATTTCTGGGGCATTCACGCCTTTAATACCTATACTTGCCGGAGCTGGTATGATGAAAGCTTTTATTACAGTTTTGACAACGGTCGGCTGGTTGTCTGAAAAATCTTCAATGTATGCAGTCTTATCAGCAGCAGGGAATAGTGTCTTTTACTTTTTACCAATATTTTTGGGTGTCACCTTATCTAGGCAATTCAAAGCAGACCCATTTGTCGGTGGGGCATTGGGTGCTGCACTATTAGAACCGAATTTTACTGCTCTGATTGGTAAAAAAGGCCTAAGTTTATTAAGTATTAATCTAACCGCAATTGATTATGCGACAACGGTTTTTCCGATCTTTGTGCTTGCTATTGTTTATGGCATGTTTAATCGAGTACTCAAGAAGGTTATTCCCCAGCAATTACAACTATTTCTAAATCCCATGATCTCACTAATTGTTTTATTTCCATTAGCAGTATTGGCATTTGGTCCATTTGGAACGATTGTTGGCAACTGGATATCAGCATTTGTTATGTGGTTGTTTAGTGTCAGTCGTATTCTTGCAGGAATTGTGTTAGGGGCCGTCTATCCATTCTTAACCATTTTGGGTCTTCATTGGGGATTTACACCCATCACGTTACAAAATCTCAAACTATATGGCGGAGACGTAATAGAAGGCGTGGCGATGTGTGCTGTATACACACAAATCGGTATCGCCATTGGCGCATTTCTGAGGGCACGAAAAAACTCAAAAATGCGAGAATTGGCAGGACCAACTATTATTACTGGGTTTTTAGCTGGCGTCACTGAGCCAATCTTGTATGGCATCATTATTCGTTCAAAACGTATGTTGGCAATTGTTGCTATTGCGGGAGGCATCAGTGGAGCAATTAATGCTTCATTTAATGTCATGATGACGTCATATGTTTTTCACAATGTTTTTTCATTAGCTATGATGAGCTACAAACCGATGCCATTTACACTTTTAGGTATTTCGGTTGCAGTGCTCGTCGGTGCAACACTCACTTATTTCTTTGGTGTTAGCAAAGAAGATGGTGATTATCTGGTCCCTGAAGACGCAGCATTAGAAAAAAACGCACTAAACAAAAATAGTAATATTTCAGAACTAAAAACCTCACCTTCAATCGTTCATACAAAACCTCAGGACAAAACATTGGTGATTGCACCGATAACTGGAAATATTATTCCTTTGAGCAAGGTAGACGATGAAGTATTTGCCAGTGGTAGCGTTGGTGAAGGAATTGCGATAGAACCTTCTACAGGTATAGTAAGAGCACCGTTTAATGCCGAAGTTATCGCGGTATTCCCTACGAAACATGCTATAGGACTTAGAAGCGATTCTGGAGTAGAGATCTTGATTCATATTGGACTCGACACTGTTAGCCTTAATGGGCAACACTTCAAAGTCGATATAAAAAAAGGTGACCATGTTGTGCAAAATCAAGAACTAATTGAATTTGATATAAAGGCCATTAAAGACGCCGGCTATTCATTACAGTCCCCTGTTTTAATTACAAATTTCAAGGAACATAAAGTAGAAATTAATGACGATATTGGACTTAAAGTTAATTCCAATGATCAGATAATGACTGTTAACTAAAGGTGTTTGAAAAAGTGGAGGGAAATATGAATAAAGATTTTTTATGGGGTGGTGCAGTTGCTGCTCATCAGGTTGAAGGTGCTTATTTAGATGGCCAAAAAGGGTTAAGCATTGCCGATGTCATGACATCTGGTACGTCAGATCAAGCGCGAAAAATCACTGCTGGCATAAAAGATGGCGAGTATTATCCAAATCATAATGCGATCGATTTTTATCATCACTACGAAGAAGATATTAAACTATTTGCTGAAATGGGTTTTAAATGTTTTAGAACGTCAATTGCTTGGTCGCGACTATTTCCAGAAGGTGACGAAGAAGTACCGAATGAAGAAGGCCTAAAGTTTTATGATGATCTAATAGACACCTTGATTAAATACAATATTCAGCCAATTATAACATTGTCACATTTTGAAATGCCTTACGCATTGGTAGTCAAGTATGGTGGGTGGCGTAATCGACAAATGATTGGTTTTTTCACAAAATTTGCAACTACGTGTTTTGAACGATATCACAGTAAAGTAAAATATTGGCTGACATTTAATGAAATTAATAATCAATCATTGACGGAAAATCCAATTTTTGCATTTACTAATTCCGGTTTGAAATTTAAGGAAGGTGAAGATCGTGAGCAATTAGTTTATCAAGCGTCACATTATGAATTTGTGGCGTCAGCCCTAGCCGTAAAAGAGGGCCATGAAATAGATCCGCAACTTATGATTGGATGCATGGTTGCAGCTTCTCCATACTACCCTAATACGCCAAACCCAGATGATTTGTTAAAGGCACAATGGATGAATAGGACCCAATATTTCTATTCAGATGTTCAGTGTCGGGGTTTTTACCCAGAGTATATGATCAAGCACTGGGAACGGAAGGGTTATTCGATTGATATAACCCAAAGCGACTTGAGCATTTTAAAAGAAGGGGTAGTTGACTATATTGGTTTTAGTTATTATCTTTCGAGTACAGTAAGTGCAAATTCGAAATTGAAACGAATTGGTAGTGGAAATGCCTCTGGATCCGATACGGTTGAGAACCCATACCTTACGCGAAGTCAATGGGGATGGACAATAGATCCACAAGGGCTACGTTATTACATCAATGAAATGTATGATCGATATCATTTGCCACTATTCATCGTTGAGAATGGACTTGGAGCAGAAGATGGCACTGATTCTGATGGTGAAATACATGATCAATATCGTATTAATTACTTACGAGACCATATTATTGAAATGAAAAAAGCAATTGATGTAGACGGCAATGATGTAATGGGTTACACAGTTTGGGGTTGTATTGATCCTGTTTCATTCACAACTGGCCAAATGTCGAAACGTTACGGCATGATCTACGTTGATGTTAATGATAAGGGAGAAGGAACTTTACAAAGAAAGAAGAAGGACTCCTTCGCATGGTACAAACGAGTTATAAGTTCAAATGGAGAAGTATTAAATTAGCAAATATAGATCGCAAAAATAATCTACATGTTTGATCATAAAGCTTGATCCATATTTAGAATATAGATAATCCGCTCCAAATTTAAAAATTAACGATATAATAATGATAACATTTGAAGATAAATGTAGTCAAAAACGTACCGTGAACGAGTTGATGTAGGCATGGTCAGCAGTTGATTTGGAATTTTTACGTATAACTGTCAGTATCATCTATCCGAATTGCTAAGTTGAACTTGTTCTAAGAAAAATAACTATCATAAACCGCGGCGTTGTTTTTAGACGTTGCGGTTTTTTGTTGTGATTGGTAGCCAATTTTGTGGGCAAAGACAAGGATGAGCCACACCTTAAAAAGAACAATTAGATACGGGGAGTTTGGTTTTTGAGTGTTCCGATTTCCTCTCAATAAATAGAAAATTATTTTCTGAAAATTGGATACAAATTTTTCCGTTTTTTTAATAAAATCAGTTATATAATGAAAAACAGATTCTACACGCTTACTGTTTCCAAGTGAATCATCGTATCTGAGATGGTTCGTTAAGCGTCGTGACGGGAATCGCTATTAACATGGCTGTAGGAGGATCATGATCTTGAAACTAGATTCTAAACGGATTCAATTGGCTCGACAGGCGGAACAGACGGTTCATGTCCGTTTTCGGATGTATAAAGCAAAAAAGCGGTGGCTTATTGCCGGTGCTGCTTTACTGTTTATACCGGCCTTTTTTCAACCAGGTCATGAAGTTAAGGCGGATACAAGCTTGCCACAGACACAAGTAACGGCAACGTCACAGGCAGCGGAGCCAGCGACATCTCAAAGTGCGGTGACTAGTGATCAAGCGACAACATCAAGCAATGCTGTGAATGCTACTAACTCCGGCGAGGCTGTCAAGGCTTCATCTGCGGCGAGCGCGGCTAGCAGTCAAACATCCAGTTCATCAGCAGCGCAAACACTTACGAGTCAGGCGACTGCCCCTGAACAGACAACTGATGCGTCACAGGTAGCCTCAGCAACCTCGGCACAGGTAGTCTCGGGGTCTGGAGCGGCTCAATCAGCCGCGGCTGCAGACCAAGCTGCTACACAGGCTGCCACTGCTAGTGAAACAGCAGCATCTTCAGCCGCGAACAGCCAAGCTTCCAGTGCACAGCAGTCGGCCAGTAGTCAAGCCCAACCGGTTGCGACAGCTGCTGCTCAACCTACAGTAACAGCCAATACCACGACCACTGACGCAACGGTTGACGGTTTAACTTACAGTTTTGATGAGACAACCAAAACGGCAACCGTTACGGGTCATGACTCTGGTGCAACGCTTACCGACATTAATATTGGGCCAACTGTCTCGTATAATGGTCAAGCTTATACGGTGACTGCGATTCAGGATGTTGCATTCTTTAACTTGAGTAATTTGACTAGCTTACATGTTGCCTCTACGGTCACGACAATTGGTGCTTCAGCCTTTGCCTATAGTAAATTCACTGGTGGGATCACCGTCGATAATGCGGCTGTTATTGATAAAGAGGCTTTTGCCGGTGTCAATGCGAGTGCGATTACATTGAACGGTGCAGGGAACATTGGTGAGTCGTCTTTTGCCTATGCCACGATTACTGGTGCGGTCAGTGTCGCAGGTCCGGCAACAATCGGTCAAAATGCTTTTTATGGGCTTAAGGCCGAGTCGCTGACGTTGGATGATGAAGTTGCTAATATTGGCGAAGCGGCGTTTGCCTACGAAACCATTAATGACACGATTAATGTGGCAGGATCAGCGACGATCGGTAAGAATGCCTTTTACGGTACTAAGGCTACATCGCTGACGCTGGGCGGCAAGGCAACAACGCTTGCTGAAACTGCTTTTGGCTATGCACGCATTACGAATGTGACCGTCGATGCAGCAACGATTAGCAACCAAGCCTTCTTCCATCTCTTCACGGATAATCTGACGTTTGGTCCTGATGTTCAGACGATTACAGGCGGCGCTTTTCAATTTATCCAAAACATGAAGGATCTGCCTGACATTAATGGTCAGGATAATCCTGGCAATCAAATTCCGACGCTGACAATACCGGCGAACATCAGCGTGATTGATGGATCGGCTTTTTATGGGTCAAAACTAGGAACGGTTGCAATCGCAGACAATAGTCGGCTGACAACATTGGGCTTTCAGGCATTCGCATTTTCCAGTGCGACGGCGATTAATTTACCAGACTCACTTGAACAAATTGGGGATCAAGCCTTTTACGGTGGACACCTCATCCAAGTAGCATTTGGTCCTAATCTCCAGACAATTGGTGATCTAGCTTTTACTGAGTTTGGACCGTTGCAAAATGTTGACTTCAGTCGGGCAACAGCGCTTGAGTCAATTGGTGACAGTGCTTTTGCCTATAATACGATTAACAATGCAATTGTGTTGCCACCAAATTTGAAGACAATTAAAAATGCAGCGTTTGTCGGCAACAAAATCCCGGCACTAACTTTAAATGACGGGTTACAGACAATTGGCGACAGTGCTTTTGGCTACAATAAGATTCAAAATGGTTTGGCTGTGCCGGATAGTGTCACCGCGATTGGCAAATATGCGTTTGTCTATAACTCAATTAGCAACTTAACTTTGGGGACAGGTCTGCAGACAATAGGCCAAGAGGCGTTTGAAGCAAACGTCATCTTAAATGCGCTCAATATCCCAGCGAGTGTGACTGCCATTGGTGCTAAAGCTTTTAATGCTAATTTGATTCCTGAGGTGGCGATTGCTGGGACACCGACAATTGATCAAGAGGCGTTTTCCAATAACCGGATCACAATTTTGCATGCCGCGACGGCTGTACCGACAACTCCGGATGCTCTAAATCAAAATGCCGACGCCTACACGGATTCTGCTCATGTTAGTTTGCGTGATCTATTTAGTGTGGCGATTTCTGGTGTTAGTCAGGATCAAATTGTGGTTTCGAATATTCAGGGAACCGGCGTGGCCTTTAATACCGCGACAAAATCCTTTACGATGCCTGCGGGAACTGAACAATTCAGTTTTAATTGGTCATTGAAGGCAGCAGATGGCACAACTTACACTGGTCTTTACAAGGTTCATCTGGATGATCCTGTTATCCGTGCCCATGACATTAACCTTTTCACGGGTCAGGTTTGGAAACCAGAACTGAACTTTGGCGGCGCCGTGAAAAAGGATGGCACTGAGGTTCCGCTTAGCGATCTGACTTGGACTGTAACGGACCAGAACGGGGCTGTGATCGCCTCTAAAGATAGAGACGGTGTTGTCACAGGCAGTGTACCTAGTGATCAGGTGACTTGGTATACAGTCACTTACGCGTATGGGGCTGAAAGTGGCTCAGCTAAAATTTTTTATAATCAACGGCTGGCGGCGTCATATTCGTTGACTGGTACTCAAACGGCAACTGCGACGGGTCAACCGATTACGGTGGATCTGACGGCCTTTTCTCTGAGTCTTTGGGATGGCTTCAATGCTGGTGCTTTACAACTGAGTGACCTTAATTTTTTTGATGCATCTGGCAACCAGATTGCTGCTGATGCATTGGCGAAAACGGGTGTCTACCGTGTTGAACTTTCAAAGGCGGCATGGGCGCGGATTGCTGAACTGACAAATGATGCTGGTGAGTCAGCGGCTAACTATAATTTTACCGGTACGAGTACGGCACAACTTATCATCGGTCGCACAGCTACAGGTCAGTTGAATAATAGTGGGTTCACTTATGATGGCACGACATTGGCCAGTCAGGCGCCAAAACTGGTTCTTAATGTGACTTTGAGTGATGGCTCACAGCAAGCCATTGATTTGACTTCGACAGATATTTCACTTGTTGAAGCAGACTCACCAGATGTAGGTACGTATCGATATCTTCTTAATGGTAGTGGATTGACACGTATTCAAGCGATTTTGGGTGATGAAGTCACGATTGATCAGACAGATATCAATACTCACCCAGGGGTTATCACGATCACACCTGCTACTGCAACTGCAACTGTTAATGGGACACAATTTGTATATGATGGCAAAACGACTGCTAGTCAGGCTTCAGGATTGCAGTTAACATTAACGGCCGGTTCTGGCACGACAGTTGTTGATCTTAGCTCGACTGATATTGTGGTGGGATCGGACAGCGTCAATGTTGGTGATTATCAATATCAACTGAGTCAGAGTGGTGTAGCGAAAGTCGAGCAGGCGTTGAATGCCAATTATCAGTTGCCAAGTGACTTGCTGGGCAGCTTAACAGGCACGATTACGATTGCACCAGCACAAGGCACTGCGGAGTTGCTTGATGACTCATTTATTTATGACGGGAAGACGAAGGCAAGTCAGGCACAAGGTTTGACCGGCGATGTCACAATTGGCAGTGCAACGGTGCCGGTAACCTTGACGTCCGCCGACATTGCTGTTGGCAATGACGGTGTGAATGTTGGGAGTTACCAGTACACGCTGACCGCCACCGGTATTGCAAAACTACAACAGGCGGCTGGCAGCAATTATCAGCTAAACGCTGACGACTTAGCAAAATTGATTGGTACAATCACGATTACGCCTGCAGCAAGCACCGCAACTCTGACCAATACTTCGTTTGTTTATGATGGGAAGACGAAAGCCGGTCAGGCACAAGGCTTGACTGCAAACGTCACAGTTGGCAGTGCAACGGTGCCAGTAACCTTGACGTCAGTTGACTTTGTTGTTGCCAATGATGGTGTGAATGTTGGAAGTTATCAGTACAGCCTTACAAACACCGGTATCGCAAAGCTACAACAGGCAGTCGGCAGCAACTATCAGTTAGACGCTTCTGAACTGGCAAAACTGACTGGCACGATCACGATTACGCCAGCTGAAGGTGCCGTAAATCTCAGTGACACATCGTTTGTTTATGATGGGAAGACGAAGGCAAGTCAGGCACAAGGCTTGACTGCAAACGTCACAGTTGGCAATGAGACGGTGCCAGTAACCTTGACGTCAGTTGACTTTGTTGTTGCCAATGATGGTGTGAATGTTGGGAGTTACCAGTACACGCTGACCGCCACCGGTATAGCAAAACTACAACAGGCAGTCGGCAGCAACTATCAGTTAACAGTTTCAGAATTAGCAAAATTGACGGGCAACATTAACATTACACCGGCAACAACAACCGCTGATTTGAATGATGGTTCATTTATGTATGATGGCCAAACAAAGGCGAGTCAGGCTCAAGGGTTAACAGCAGTGGTTAAGCTTGGCGACGATACAACATCAATTAAGTTAGACGCTTCAGATATCGTGGTTGCTGATGATGGTGTCAATGTTGGCAGTTACCACTACCGGCTAAGTACTGACGCCATCACGAAACTTCAACAAATAGCTGGACCAAATTATCAATTGAAAGCAGATGATCTAGTAGCATTAATGGGTATTATTACGATCACCCCGGCTGAAGGAACTGCAACGGTAAATGATACGACATTTGTTTATGATGGTCGTACAAAGGCAAGTGAAGCGTCAGGTCTCAATGGCGTCGTTTACCTCTCGCGCGGGACTGCTAGGCTAACTGTTGCATTGACGACGCAGGACATTGTTGTTGACGGCGATAACACGACAACTGGCACGTATCATTATCATCTTAGTCATTCAGGAATAGCGAAGTTGAAAGCAGCAGCCGGCACCAACTATGCACTTAATGAAACCGATTTGAACGCATTGACCGGCACGATCACCATCACGCCACTGACAGTCGTGGCCACCGTTAATAATGGTCATTTCCAGTATGACGGGGTTACCCGAGCAAGCCAAGCTAGTGGATTACTGGTAACAGTTCAACTACCAACTGGTGCACAAACAGTCGCCTTAACGAATGCAGATATAGATGTTGCCAATGATAGCGTTAATGTTGGCACCTACACGTATCGATTAAGTGCTAGTGGCATTGCTAAAGTGCTGGTTGCACTTGGTCCTAATTATCAAATTAACGACACAACAATGAATGGTACCATTACGATCACACCCGCGGTTTTGTCAGGACAGCTCAGCGGCATGCAGCAAAAAATCTATGATGGCCAACCTGGAGAACTGAATGCTCAACATTTCGAATTGATTTTTACGGATGGTAGTCACATCATACTTGAAGACAGTGACTTGGCTTTTGCTGATGGTATTGCCCCAATTGTTGTTGGTCGTTACGCCGTGACACTTAGCGCAGGCGGCCTCAAGCGTATCCAAGCGTTGCTGCCAAATTATCTGCTTGAAAATGTCGATACCCAGCAAGCGGTCTTTGAAATCGTTGCGAAATCAGGGCCGCTTCCTGATACAGGTACTGGTACAGATACCGGTACTGGCACAAGTACCGGTACGAGTACTGGTCATGAGACAGGCAAAGTGCCGAGTGTTACTGGTCGACCTAGTCAGTCAATTAATCAGCAAACACCTGTGAAAACGACTCATCAGCTACCGCAAACAGGTGATACATCGGCGAATGATTTGTCTATTGTTGGGCTGATCTTGACTAGCATAGCGAGCTTGTTTGGGTTAGCAGGGGTTCGCAATAAGAAGCGCTCTGAATGATGCCTGCAGCAATGACGGCTTTTGGCTAAAAGCAGTAGCAGTAATAGCGTATAAAAAACGGTTAGATCTCGCAGATCTAACCGTTTTTTCGTTGGTTCAAGAACTTTCAATGTAGAAATAGAAAGCTGCATGCTGCCATTTGGATGGGAGCATTTTTATGATTTCAGAATATCGATCAGGTTCTTATTGGCAGCACTTTTAGCTGGCAGGATGCCAAAAACAATGCCGACAATGCTGGAAATTGCAAAGGTCCCGATGATGGAACCAAGCGTTATGACGGGCTTAAATGGCAAGAATGCTGTGATCATCCAGGCAATCAAGCCACCGAGAACAAGACCCACAACGCCGCCGGTTAATGTCAGCATGACTGACTCTAACAGAAACTGTTTCATAATTTCTGCCGGGGTAGCGCCAACGGCCATTCTGATGCCAATTTCCTGTGAACGTTCGGAGGCGGAAATGTACATCATGTTCATGACACCGACACCTGCGATCAGTAGCGAAATACCCGCAATGGCCCCGACGAACAACGTTAACCCGCTGATCACATTACCGATGCCTTTTAGTAATTCACCATAATCAAAATATTGGTACGAGCCATTGCGGCGTTCAGTACCAGATTTCTTCAACTGACGAACGATGGCGTTTGCCAACTGGGAAATGTCACTGCCACGTTGGAAGGTGATGGCCAATTTTTGCCCTCCTGGGTTTAACTGGCCAGCGGTATAAGCCTTTTCAGGAATTAAAACGTCAACATCTAAAGCTGAATAGGACTCTTTAGGCGTGTTGAAAATACCAACAATGTTGTAGCTTCGCTTCCCGATAAAAATGGATGATGTCAGTGCTGCTGCGTTGCCATGAAAGACTTTTTTAGCTAACTTCTTGGATAAAAGGACATCATGACCGTCTGTTTGTAAGGAATCGGTAGTTAATTTGTTTCCAGCAGCAAGTTGCACTTTAGGCATGGATGTAACAAGTGTGGCAGATAGCATCGTATCTTGATTGGCTAACTGACCATTCAGTTGTAGGCGTTCTTTTTCATGTTTGATAGTCACTTTTTTGATTTTGTCTGGAGCGGTTTGATAGGCGAGATCCACATCATCTTCCTTAAAACCAGCCGTGGAGGCAGTGCTACTTTCAGGAAGGAAGGTGATTTCAGCCGTTTGTTGGCCAGATTGATCAGTTTGCAAATTTTTGAGTGTGGCAGCTTTGATACCGTTACCGAGTGCCATGATGGTTACAACAGAAGTGATACCGATGACAATGCCAAGCATGGTTAGGAGGCTGCGGCGTTTGTTAGCAGTTAGCGCACGGAAGGAAATTCGAATTAATTCAGTTATTCGCATGGCTAACCTCCGTGTCACTGATGATCTGTCCGTCTAATACTTTAATCATGCGATCACTTTGTAGCGCCACGTGTTCATCATGCGTCACCATAATGATGGTCACGCCTTGTTGATGGAGTGTTTTAAAGAGTCGCATGATCTCTGCCGAAGTATGGCTGTCTAAGGCGCCGGTCGGTTCATCGGCAATTAGGAATTGCGGTGAATTTGCAAGGGCACGAGCGATTGCCACCCGCTGCTGCTGACCGCCAGATAAATTGCGCGGTAATTTCGTTTCGACATCGACTAGGCCAACAGAATGCAGCAACTCAGTGATTTTTTCTTTAACATCACTTCGTCGATTGCCACCATAACTCAGAGGAATAAGGACATTTTCAAAAATGTTCAAGTTATTGATTAGGCTGAAATTTTGAAAGACAAAGCCGACATGCTGATTTCGCATTTTTGACGCAGTGGCGCGATTAAAGGCGGCGACATTTTCGTTTTGAAAAAGGTAGTCGCCCTCAAAAGCTGTATCAAGGAAGCCAATAATATTGATTAATGTGGTTTTGCCAGAGCCAGACGGGCCCATAATTGCGACGAACTCGCCTTCATCAATGTGTAAGTTGATGTCTTTAAGCACTGGGAAGGCTGTGTCGCCTTGCAGATAGCTTTTGTTGACATGCCGTAAATCAATCATCAACGTTCACCTTCGCCCCGTCTTTGATTGTTTTGTCGGGTTTTTGAAGAATGCGGTCGCCGCTGCTGAGGCCATCTGAGACTTCATACATATCGTCTTTTGCCACATAGGTTACTTTAGTTCGGATGGCGCGTTTATTGACGATTTTGAAAACGGCCCCGTCCTTAACCGCTTCTTTGGGAATTAACAAACCGCTTAGGGGAATCGTGATGGTGATGGATTGGCCGTTTAAAAAGCCGTCACGTAATTTCGTCGTGAGTTCATACTTGGCGAGATTCGGCTTGCTGGATTTAGCCGGATCACTGCTAATAAAATTGATGTCTGTCGCTTGCTTTGTTTTGCTTGCCAGCGCCTGTACGGTTGCAGATTGACCGATTTTAACACTTGAATAATCAAATTCGGAGACCTCACCAACGGCTTCAACTTCAGCCGAGGTTTCCGTGATGGTCTGACTGCCATTTGCTTGATAGTCAATGTACAGCCGACCTGCAAAGGGAGCCTTAACCACCGTATTCAGACTTTGCTTTAATTTAGCGATATCCTGATTCGATTGGGTGATGGCATCAGCCGAATCTTGGCGATTATTCTGCGCCTCATCAAGTTGTGTCTGCAAGGCGGACTTCTGTGGATCATCGGCGGCGGTCTTACTCAAAGTAGCTTTGATTTGGCTGATTTGCTGATCAAGTGTGGCTTGACTGCGTTGTTGTTTTTCAAGCGCACGTGAAGCTTCATCAATTTTTGCTTGTACGTCAGGCTTGTAAACCGTCAAAAGTTGTTGATCAAGCGTCACACTATCGCCATTTTTAACCGTCATGTTTTGGACGGTGCCTTCAGGAATGTCGATTTTTTGCGTACGTACGGCCTGTACCTGTCCCGGCACTCGTAACTCATGCTTCTTCACTTGGAAGATGGCTATCGTTGTCGGTGCGGGTGATGATGTCGGTTTTTTGGATGTGACTAGGAAAAAAACGGTGACGCCAATCATGGCTAATGCACCAATCCCAATGATCACCATGCGTTGCGAAATACGTTTACCCTTTGATCGTCCTTTATTCATACTTGCCCCTCCTGAAAGTGCTTCCCTAATCGCTTTGTTGGTGCAAGTATACGGATAGAATTGGATGACGTCCATTAATAAAAACGCTATTTGGCGGAAAAGTGTCCTTATTTTGACAGGCTTAAAATTGCTTCAATTCGCGGGTATTCGGATTCTAATACATCAAAATGGTCAATTTTGCGACAAATGCGATGTTGAATTTTAACATCTTGGGTCGTCTTCAAGGAATTTGAATGCTGTATTTTGCGCGTTTTATTTGCTAAAGGGTGTTGCATAAAGAGGGAGGGCATCAGCCAAGTCATTTAATTTTGAAGAAAAGTAGTGATCAATGGCATCAACTGCGAAGGCCAATCATCCGATGCCAAAAATAAAATCCATTATATTGCGGTTCTTGGGTCATATTAGACGAGAAGAAGGCCTTTTGTTCCACGTGGAACCAAACGAAAAGGCCGCTTTATAACGCAAAGCGACCAACTATATAGTGAATAATAATTTTTTAAATCCTGCAACATGTTGAAAGCTCAAGTGTGCCAGCCTCAGAACAGACTTGGCTGTTTTACCAAGTTGCCTCATCTAACTGTTAGCAGGCTAATACCAACGCCCAGTAAGACCACGGCGACAACCGATTGAACACCGAGTTGCCAAGGTTTAAAATTTTTAGCGCGCCATTCTGCAAAAATGACGAGCAGTGTTACCAGCAAAGCAACAACGACCATGATCAGAAGCTGAATAACCAGACTATCCATGTGTACACCTCTAAACCTCTAAGTCGAAATACGGGTTGATCTTCTTTTGAATGTTGTGAATCTGAATCAAGTCGATCTGTGGGAAGAGTCGATAGATGAATCCGGCAAAGTTATCACGGTGATATTTGTAATTCATCCGGGCCATCCGATGCTGCCGATTTTCGTCGGTAATCTCCCAGACTTCTAAATTATAATCCGCATTTTTGACGATACTGATATAAGTATGTTGATTGATCCAAACCACCGGATGCATTGTCGATTGTTCTAACATGAGAGACCCCTCCATCAGCAGATTTTGCGCTGTTGTACGATTATTGATCGGTGTTTCGACCACGCCCAAATAACGCACAGCATGCTTTGAGTATAGCAGAAAATTTGCGCTGCCGCGGTCTTGACTTTAATTGGCCAACACGGTATAGCAAGTGTTACAAACCTTAATATGACAGTGTTTTTGCACCTAAAATTAAATTTTTAAGTTCACAGTTCACACTTATTATTATGGGAACATATGTTTGCAAAGTCAACCGAAATTTAGCGGAAAATGCTGATGGATAAGCGCCATAAAAAAAGCACACCAATAGGCTAATATTGATGTGTTTTTACGCATTAAAAATTAAATCAAGTTAAAATGTGCAAGTGCATTTGGAATACCGTTTTCGCGATAATCGTCCGTTTGATAATCCGCAACAGCCGCAACTTTTGGATAAGCGTTCCCCATCGCAATTCCGGTGTCAGCTGCTTGCAACAACGGAATGTCATTATAACCGTCGCCAAATGCGTAAGTTGGCAGACCACGTAAGGATGGCTGATTTAACAGGATGGCCATGCCACTGCCTTTGGAAATGCCATGATTGACAACATCAAACGTATAATGCGAGTTGCGGTAGAACGTCATTTCTGGGAAATCTTGGATGAATTGTTTCCCAATCTGGTCACCTGCATCGGTCCATGGTACAAACATTAACATCATACAGATTGCTTCATGCTCGTAGAAAGATGGCTTGACCGGCGGCGGTGTTTGCCGCACCTGCGCATAGTTATCGGTGGTGAGCTGATTATGGCCGGTCAGCGCCGATGCTTCACTGTTGTACATGGCAACCTGAATGTCTTGTGCTGCACTCGTATTGAGAAAACGGGTGAGTTGCGGCTCGCCAATCACACTTTGAAAAATGTGATCGCCGTCAAGAAAAATGTCACCACCATTAGCAGCAATTGCACTGCGGACCCCAGTTGCTGCCATAATGTCAGCCAGTTCGTAGTAATTTCTGCCAGTCGCAATGACCGGCAGAATCTGGTTGGCTTCAAGGGCTTTGAGCGCAGCAACATTTTCGGGTGGCACCTGTTTGTCATCATTGAGCAGCGTTTGATCTAAATCAAAAAAAACGACAGCTTTGTACATAATTTCCTCCGTTACTAAATGTTGTGATGGCCTCATTCTACCATGGAATACGCACGGCAGAGGGCAAAAAATCGAAACGCTTACAGGAAAAGACGGATACTACTGGGGTGAAAGGGATTCACACGCTTGTCAGCCCGGAAACCTGCTTGCAAGGAGCGCGGGGTCATGACCAAAACCCGGTCATCACAGCCAAGGCTGCTTACACGCCGTTTTCTAAATGGGTTAGCCACACTTCCATAAAAAAACAGGCCGATGAGCATCGGCCTGTTTCATCTCAGCTGATTGAAAGAAATAGCTTATTTCTTGCTCAGCTTGCTTGCAGCTGCTTTGTCCAAGATGACAACAACATCTGAATGCTTTTGCAGTGCGGACGCTGGCACATCGTTGGTGACAGGGCCTTCAATCATTTTTTTAACAGCATCTGCCTTGTTTTCGCCAAAGGCTAACAGCAAAATCTTCTTGCTCTTCAAGATTGAGCCGATCCCCATGGAGTAGGCGTAGCGAGGTACGTCATCTTCACTTGCAAAGAACCGGGCGTTAGCGTCAATGGTGCTTTGGGTCAGCGGTACTTTGCGGGTTTCTGCGTCAAATGGTGAACCGGGTTCGTTGAAGCCAATGTGACCGTTACGGCCAATGCCAAGTACTTGGATGTCGATCGGATGGTCTGCGATTACTTTGTTGTAACGCGTGGTTTCTTCTTCAGGATCCTTAGCCAAGCCGTTTGGAACAAAGGTTTCCTTGAATGGCTTTTTGTCGAAGAGGTTACTCTGCATGAAGTAACGGTAGCTCTGGTCATTGTCTGGAGCCAACCCAACATATTCATCCAAGTTAATGGAAGTCATGTTGCTGAAATCAACATCACTATTAACCATTGCTTTGTACATGGTGACTGGTGTGCTGCCGGTAGCCAAGCCGAGCACTTTGGCACCGTTATCCATACCTTGCTTGATCAAATCAAATGCGTACTTGCCTGCTTCTGTATCGTTATCAAAAATTTTTACATCCATCATTGATATCCCCCTATCTGGTCTAGTCCAATGTAGCATCAAAAAACCTCCATGTCAATAGTGGTCTATACCGTAATGCCGAAAATTTTGATTTTCTGTGTTTATGCTGAGTCGATAGGGCGTCAGGCACAACTGACATATAGTAGATAACAACATCAGATAACAGCGTCCTCAGTATGATGCGAGCAAAAAAGTAGACAGCGGTAGCGTTTTCCATAACTTGTGAAACAGTTAACGTACACTGTTATGGTTTTAAACCAGATGCTTTCCTTAGTAAACTGTTAGCTGGGGATTCAACCTGAATGTTTGGCACAGACAACTGTGCCAAAGAAGCTTTTGTCAGCGATTACATGAAGCGGTTACAATAATACTTGTAAATAAGGGAAAGGAGTGTGTTTGCCTTGGGTGCAAAAACAGCAAACACGCCGGCAGCAGAAAAAAAGAAATTTAATCTGAAAGCCGGTATGCAATCATTCGGAACCAAGCTTTCTGGCATGGTGTTGCCAAACATCGGTGCCTTTATTGCTTGGGGTCTTATTACAGCCATCTTCCTTAAAGGTGGTTGGTATCCAAACGCTCAGCTCGCAAAAATGATTTCGCCAATGGTAACTTATCTGTTACCATTACTGATCGCTTTTTCAGGCGGTTCGATGGTGGCAGGTCATCGTGGCGGCGTTGTTGGTGCGATTGCTGCCATGGGGGTCATCGTCGGTACTGATGTGCCAATGTTTATTGGCGCAATGGTGATGGGTCCACTTGGTGGCTGGTGTATTAAGAAGTGGGACGACCGTTTTCAAGATAAGATCAAACAAGGCTTTGAAATGTTGGTCAACAACTTTAGTGCCGGCATTATTGGGATGTTGCTAGCAATCGTTGGCTTCTTCCTAATGGGTCCAATTATCTCTACGTTGACTAACGGCATGGCAACTGGGGTTGATTGGATTATCAATCACGGGTTGTTGTGGGTAGCAAACGTCTTTATTGAACCCGCAAAGATTTTGTTCCTAAATAATGCGATCAATCAGGGGATTTTGACACCGCTTGGGATTCAGGCGGCAGCCGAACATGGTAAGTCAATCCTGTTCTTACTGGAACCTGATCCAGGTCCAGGCCTTGGTGTTTTGTTAGCATTTGCGCTGTTTGGTAAGGGATCTGCTAAAGGTTCCGCACCTTCCGCCATCATCATTCACTTCCTTGGCGGGATTCACGAAATCTATTTCCCATATGTTTTGATGAAGCCAGCACTGTTCCTGTCTGTTATGGCTGGTGGTGTTACTGGGACGACACTTTTCTCCATCTTCAATGTTGGTTTGAAGAGCTCACCATCTCCAGGTTCTATCTTCGCATTATTCGCAATGTCACCGGTTAACATTGGGAATTATATTGGTTTAATTGTTGGTGTCACAGGTGCTACACTTGTTTCTTTCCTGATCTCGGCTGTCATTTTACGCCGCGATAAGAGCGCAAGCGGTGACGAATTAGCCGAAAGCGAAGCCAAAATGAAGTCCATGAAGGCTGAAGCTAAGGGTCAGCAAAATGTTGCGGCAGCTAAGGATGTGATGTCAGCCGCCAAGGGCATTAAGCAGATTATCTTTGCTTGCGATGCCGGCATGGGTTCCAGTGCCATGGGCGCTTCCATCTTACGCGACAAGGTAAAGAAGGCAGGTCTGGATCTTTCGGTTACCAACACAGCAATCAGTAACCTGCAAGACAAGCCGGGATTGCTGGTTGTGACACAAGAAGAATTAGCTGATCGGGCTAAGGACAAGACACCTGATGCCGCTCATATTGCGGTTGATAATTTCCTGAACAGTCCGAAGTATGATGAAATCATCGCAAGCTTGAAGGCTGAAGCAGTTGGCGGTACTGACGAAGCAATGCCAGCAACTGAGACGTCTAAAGCTAAACAAGAAACACCGGAAGACGAATTAAAGGAACTTGATCTCGATAAGATTACCGAAGTTGACTTCCTGCATCATGATCAAAACATTGGTTCCGCAACCATGGCACAGGCAACATTCCGTGCTGAATTACGGAAACTGAATAAAGACGTGAAAGTTCGTAATGTCGCAATCGGCGAGATTGATGACAAGGACAATGTGCTGATTATTGCTTCGAAAGAAACAGCACGTCGCGTTAAATTGCAGTTTGCCAATGTTCAGGTCTACACCGTTGATGGCCTCTTGAACGCAACGAACTATGATAAGCTTATTGAGAAGATGAAATAAGTTCGGTCGGTGTTGCGGCCGCTTGAGGCGAAAAATATGTTACTAACGAATCGTGAACAGGAAATGATCAGACTCATGATGAGTCAGCCCGCCGGTGTTAGCCGAGATGAGCTGGAACGGCAGCTGGGTGTCAGCCGTCGGACCATTTACCGTGAGCTTTCGCAATTGGAAAGTGACATCGCCACAATCGGTTTAAAACTCGATAAAGGCACTGGCAGCACGTATCGGTTGGTCGGGGATACCAATGATTTGGCTACCTTAACCGCGACTTTGGCAAAACAGGATCAGGTGGTGACATTTGATCCTAGCCAACGACAAAGTGCTTTAACATTACGGTTGCTGAATGCCAACGGTCCGGAAACAATGACGGCGTTAGCGGCAGCGGTTGACGTGAGTGTCACCACCATTAAGCAAGATCTGGATATTCTTGAACCCGCTTTGAATGAATATCATCTGCAATTAAATCGCCAAAAAGCTGCCGGTATCTGGATTGATGGTGCGGAAGGCGATATTCGCCGAGTATTGGTAGGCGTGTTGAATGCTGAGATTAATCCGTACGTTTTCTTCCGCTTTCTCCGTGATCCTCAGCAGACATTCGATCCAGTCACACATTATTTTGTTGAACGATTACCGCAGGAAGAGTTACTGGCAGCAAACGCGGCTTTGCTGCGCATCAAGGCGTTGGCGGATCTCAGCGACAACCAGCGCAAAGCGGTGTTACTGACAGTAGCAGTTAATACCCGCCGATTGCGAGAAGATCAGCATGTTGAAGCGCAACGCCATTTCGACCAGGAACGGCTTTTCCAGGACCAACAATTGGCTCTCGAGTTTCTGGCGGAGATGGACTCCGCGATTCGCCAGAAAGTCCGCGTTGGCGATTATCAGTTTCTTGCCGTTGAGCTCAGTACCATTCGCGGTGGCTTGGCTGGAGAACCAGTTGATCCGTTTGATTTAACGGTTAACCTTGAAGTGCAGGAATTGATTCGTGAAGTTGCCAGATCATTTCCCGGGAAATTTTCCGGGAATACGCAGCTTTACTCATCGCTGTTGGCTCATGTCCAACGAACCGCTGGCGGTGATTGGCTGCCAGGCGTCACGATGACGAATCCAGTGCTGGCTCATCTGCGCGACGATTATCCTGAACTTTACCACGCAGTTCAACAAGCGGCTGACGATGTTTTTGGTCGCGGTGCCTTTACTGGAAATGCGCTCGGGTATCTGGTGTTGTACTTTGCTTCAGTCTTGGACCATACCCACACCGAAGTGCCAGCAGCTGTCTTGCTGATTACGAGCGATGGCCCGGGGACCGGCAGTCTGATTGCTGGGAAGCTACGTGTACAGGTGCCGGAAATTCGAGAGATCAAGATCATTCAGGTTAGTGATCTGCCGAACCAGAATCTGGCACATTACGGTTTGATTCTTGCGACGATGCCATTGCCGGGGTTCAAGCATCAGTATCTTGTCATCACGCCAATCTTGGCGCGTGATGAGATTAGTGAAATCAGACGGTTATTGCAACAGGTCAAGCCGAAAGAAGCGACCCAGCAAAGACAACCGTCATTAGATCAGACTGTGACGGCGTTTGAAAGTCTCAAAACCATGGTATTAGCAGCTGATGACATGTTACAGCACTTCGCTGTGACAGAGATCACCGAAGCGATGACAACCTCAGGAGCGACAATCGATGCCATGCTAGCACATTTACCAGACGTGGTGGCAGAAGCGCCGGTCGTCAAAGATGCCTTGCTAAAGCGACTAGAATTAGCGCCAGTTGGGATTCCCGATACCGGTCTCGCTATGATCCATACCAGTAGTCAGGGTGTGACAGTGCCTTACATCGGCGCATTCGATTTAAAAACGCCGCTGTCGCTTCCAGCCATGGATATGGGCACGATCATGTTGCATCGGGTATTGCTACTTTTGACACCGAACCCAGTTGCTCAGGAAACACTGACGCTATTGAGCGCTGTCAGCGCAAAGCTGATTGCGTCAACAACGAATTTACAACTTTTTGAAAAAGGGCATTATAGCCAGTTGTATCAAATCATCACAGAAGTATTTATGAATGAAATCAAAAAAATTGATCGAAGGTGACATGATGAAAGGACTAGACGTTAAAACGATCAAACTTGGTCAGGAAGCAAAGACCAAGGAAGAAGCCATTCGTCAGGCCGGCCAACTCTTGGTCGACAATGGTAATGTCGAACCAGCTTATATTGATTCGATGCTTGATCGGAATCGCGATGTTTCTGTGTATATGGGTAACTTCATTGCTATTCCCCACGGCACTGAGGCCGGGATGAAATATATTAAGTCGACGGCTATTTCGATTGTGCAATATCCATGGGGTGTTGACTGGTCGGATGATCCGGCTGATGAGAACTTGGTCACGGTTGTTTTTGGGATTGCTGGCTTAAATGGCGAACATCTCAAATTGTTGTCGCAAATTGCGCTTTATTGCAGTGATGTTGAAAATGTTCAGAAACTTGCCGACGCCCAAACGCCGGAGGAAATCGTCAATTTACTGAAGGAAGTTGAATAAATTATGATGGAAGCAGTACATTTTGGTGCAGGTAATATTGGTCGCGGATTTATCGGTGAAACACTTGCCGCTAACGGTTTCAAAATCAATTTTGTCGATGTTAACGAGACGATCATCAATGCGTTAAACCAACGCGGCGAATATACGATCACCTTAGCAGCGCCCGGTGAGAAGAAGATTCATGTGGACAATGTTGACGGGTTGAACAATGCCAAGGATCCCGAGGCAGTTGTGAAGGCAATTGCGCAGGCTGATCTGGTGACCACCGCCATTGGTCCGAAGATTCTGCCAATCATTGCACCCCTAATTGCCCAAGGCTTGCAGGCACGTGATGCAGCCAACAATCATCAGGCATTAGATGTGATTGCATGTGAAAATATGATCGGTGGCTCTCAGTCACTTAAGAAGAGTGTCTACGAGCATCTCGATGACGCCGGCAAGACCTTTGCTGATACGTACGTTGGCTTCCCTAACGCCGCGGTTGATCGAATCGTGCCACAACAAAAGCACGATGATCCCTTGGCCGTTAGTGTTGAAGATTTCAAGGAATGGGTTGTTGACGAGAGTCAGATGAAGAACAAGGATCTGAAACTCAAGACTGTAGACTATGTGCCCGACCTGGAACCTTATATCGAACGGAAACTCTTCTCCGTCAACACTGGTCACGCTACCACAGCTTACACCGGCAAGTACCTTGGCTATACAACAATTGGCGACGCCATCAAGGATCCTAAAGTCTTCAATCAGGCAAAGGGTGCGCTGGCCGAAACCCGTTCGTTGTTGTTGTCAGAGTTTAAGAATTTTGACGAAAAAGACCTCGAAAACTATCAAAATCGGGTGTTGCAACGTTTCCAGAATCCGTACATCTCAGATGATATTTCTCGAGTTGCCCGGACACCAATCCGCAAACTAGGTTACGACGAACGCTTTATTCGCCCAATTCGCGAATTGAAGGAACGCGGTTTGAATTACAGCGTTTTGATGGACACCGTTGGCATGATGTTCCATTATGTTGAACCTAATGATGCCGAAGCTGTGAAGTTGCAAGCGATGCTGAAGGATCAGCCGCTGGTGGATGTCATCAAAGAAGTGACCGGTTTGAAAGATGCTGGCTTGATTGATGAAGTCGAAGCTAGCGTTAAGTCCAAAGATCGTTAAGAGATAAGGTTAATTCATACGATTAGACTGTCAGTTGACTCACTGGCAGTCTTTTTGCGTTAAGATGGGATTAATCTTTTAATGCGATTTGAACATGGTGAAATGGAGGCCTTGGTAATGGCAGATGATGACATTTTAGCAAAAATTCAGGCAGGCTGGGCGCAGACGGCAGCGCGCGATAAGGCACGCTATGCGGATGAACGGGTGCCAGAGGATGTCCACTGGAAAACGGAATACCGGTATGAAAACTCTGCTGACCCGCAGCAGACCTTGAACTTATATTATCCGGCAAAACGCCGCAATGCGACGTTGCCAACTGTGATTGATGTTCATGGCGGCGGCTGGTTTTATGGCGATCGCAATCTCAACCGAAATTATTGCCGCTATTTGGCGAGTCAAGGTTATGCTGTGATGGGCATGGGGTATCGCTTGCTGCCAGATGTCGATGTGCGCGGGCAGATTCAAGACATCTTTGCTAGCTTACGTTGGTTGTCGCATTTTGGCCCGCAGCGCGGCTTTGATCTCGATCATGTTCTATTGACCGGTGACTCGGCAGGCGGCCATCTAGCGTCACTAGTGGCCTGCATTCAGCAAAGCGAAGAGCTACAAGAACTTTTTGGCGTTGATCGGGTTAATTTCAATTTCACTTTGGTGGCCTTGGTGTGCCCAGTCGCTGAACCTGGCAAACTGCCAGAAGCCGCTGGTGATATGAGCGATATGGCCGCTTTTTATCTTGATAAGCTGAGCGGTGGCGATGCTGCATTGGCTGACCACCTTAACTTTTCTCAAGTTGCCAAAGACCTCAAGTTGCCGCCATTCATGCTGATTGGCGGCCAAAATGACAGCTTCTATTTGCAAAGTCAGGCTTTGCTAGAAGTGTTTGCTGCCGATAAGGTGACCTATACGACCAAATTGTGGCCAGCCAGCGCCGGTCCGCACCTCAAGCACGTTTTTAATGTTCAACATTGGGAATGGCCGGAAAGTATCGAGACAAATTTGGCCATGTTGCGTCAATTCGATGTGCTCAGTAAACAACGCGATGAAGCTGAAGCAGATGAAGAGGACGACCTCTAGACTGTGCTGCGCTTTTTTGATTAGACATTAAAATGGACCGTTTGAATGGTGGTGATCATTCAGACGATCCATTTTTGTGATGGTTACAAAGCGGCAGTTAGAAAAAGATATCTAGAAAACGTTTGACGTGTGCTTGATAAGCTTCCGGGTTGATCCAGTAGCTTTCCGCGTGCGCAGCCCCCGGAACGATCCAGAGGGCTTTAGGACCCGCAGAAGCCGCATAATTTTGCCGACCCATTTTCGTTGGCACATAGACATCTTCCGCACCGTGAATAACCAATAGTGGCAAGTGGTTGCGAGTGAGTGCTTGGCGGACGTTGACAACGCGTAAAGGATAACCTAACCGGCGATAGTTAAGAAAACTTGCCAGTGGCACCAACGGCATTGGTGGCAGGTGAAACTGCTTTTTCAGTAAGTAGGCCAACTCGGTTTCAACATCGGTGTAGCCGCAGTCTTCAATGACAGCCTTCACTTGTTTTGGCAAACTGGGTTCGCCTGCCACCAACGAAACTGTGGCACCACCCATGCTGGTACCAAACAACAGCAGTTGACTGTCTGCACCGATTCGATCAATGATACGTTGCAGCCAACCCAAATAATCCAGCCGATCCAGCCAGCCGAAACTAATGTATTGGCCATCCGATTCACCATGCCCGCGATCATCCGGTAGCAGAACATTGAAACCTAGATCGTAAAACATGTGGGCAAAGTTGCTCATCGTAATCCCAGTACCTTTGTAACCGTGGCCCACAATCACCGCTTTTTTACTGCCAGGATGCGGCAACCAAAGAGCTTCAAGTCGTTGATTATCCGGGGCTGTCATATGCCATGCCTCAATATTGGCCTGACTTTCTACCCAGTGGACATGGCGATAATATGAAGCCGCATACTTTTGCATCGAACGCCGCGCGTCTGGAATATAGTTAATGCGGCGAAATGCATATTGATAAAAGCTTTCGGCGGTCGCTAACGTGCCAGCCGATAATAACAGTGGGGTTGCAAGGCCGATCAAATGGCTTTGTTTCATGACTCAGTGCCTCCCATTTCCAAGTCTTGCAGTCAGGGCAAAGCACGGCGGAGACCGGGGTGCCGCCTGCTGGAGCGCTGCTTATGAATCTGCAAATGTTATGATATTACTTTACCGCATTGGATAATCAGTCGCAATTTCTTGCCTTTTCTCGTATAATGACGGTGCAGACCGTTAAATACGAAAAAGGGAGAAATCGATGCACGAATTAAAATTATTCAGTCTTAATGGGAACCGGCCATTAGCTGAAAAGATTGCGGAAGAGGTCGGGCTACCGCTGTCGCCAGCTCGAGTGAATCATTTTGCTGATGGGGAAGTTCAAATTGAACTACCGGAAAGTGTTCGTGGCGCTGATGTATATGTGATCCAGTCGGTCTCTGATCCGGTTAATGAGAACTTCATGGAACTTATGATCATGGTTGATGCGTTGCGGCGGGCGAGTGCTCACCATATTAATGTCGTGATTCCTTATTATGGCTACGCACGGGCTGATCGCAAGGCGCGCTCCCGTGAGCCAATCACAGCCAAACTTGTTGCTAACATGCTGGAGATGGATGGCGTTAATCGGATCATTGCTGTTGAACTTCATGCGGATCAGATTCAAGGCTTTTTCGATATCCCAGTTGACCATCTCAAGGCCCACCACTTGATCGGTGATTACTTCAAGAAGCTAGATCTTGGCGATAATGTCGTTGTCATCGCGCCTGATCACAGTGGTACCAAGCAAGCGCGGGCATTGGCTGAAGAATTACATACGCCAATTGCTATTGTTGATAAGCGTGATCAAGAGCACATCGGGGTTATCGGGGACGTTGCCGGCATGCACGCCATCGTGATTGATGACCTAATCGATACCGGCGATCGCATCGTGGACTCTTACAAAGCCCTGAGTGAAGCAGGTGCACTTGATGTCTACGCGGCAGCCACCCACGGCGTATTCTCCCGTGGCGCTGTTGATCGCATCAAGCATCTGGGACTCAAGCGGGTCGTCATCACTGATACCATTAAGCTCGATCCTAAGCACAAATTCGAAGGCTTAGATCAGATCTCGGTCGGTCCAATGCTTGGCAAGGCGATCAAACTGATCAACAGCAATCAATCCATTCATGTTTTGTTCTAGAATAAGTTAGTGAAATAAGGCGGCGATGGCCGTCTTTTTTTGTGAGCGCGAGCAGGAGCGCATTTTAACCGGAGCGTAAGTGGCCTTGAAGCCAAATGCCCAAGTTTTGGTCATTCGACTTCAAGGTCTTTACATGCAAGGCGAATGCGAGCACATTATCACGAAATAAGAGCGTGAACAACCACTCGTCAAATGACCATCAGCAAATTGCCAGTAACCGACGAAATCGCTGCCTAACCGCTTGATGACACAATGCAGCAGTCAGCTTTTTGTCACATTCTTTGAAAAAAGATTTGCAAAACACTTGCGCCAGTAAGGGGTACATGATATTATATTTAAGTCGTGAAGCGCGACAGACATAAGCAGCATGGGTGGTTAGCTCAGCTGGCAGAGCAACGGACTCTTAATCCGTGGGTCCAGGGTTCGATCCCCTGACCACCCAGAATATAAACGTAACAGCGACCCACAGGCAGATAGACATGCTTGTGGGTCGCTGTTTTTATTTACGTCCTAATACTCAGATGGATAAGTTTTGTGGCACCTTGAAATAAAAATGTAATGACAGTCATCATGAAGTTAGTTTAAACGCACTTTCACGTTAATAACTAAGAATTTAATAAATAATTTTTTCAAAACATATATTTATGTGTATCCAAAAAGATACAATTTAACCTATCTTTTATATGTGATTAAAGATCAGACGATTGGTTATTTTATTTAAAACGTATTGACTCAAAAAAGCAACTTGATTATACTAAGCATTGAGTAAGCGCTTACTTTTAGTTTTATTGATGTCGTCTAGTGACCTAGCTAAGGTGTATATCTTGAAAATCCTACAAGTTCTAAACAATAATGTTTTGCTTGTAGAGGACGGGAATGACAAGCAACAGATAATTTGGGGTAAGGGAATTGGCTTTCGCCTTAAAAGAGATGAGGAGTATTTTCCGACCGAGGATGACCATGTCTTTCTCCCTGTATCCCGAGATGATAGTCAATGGGTAGACTCATTTAAGGAGTTAGCACGTGAGATACCTCGATCGTATTTTGAGTTAACGGACTCAATCATTAGCCTAGCACAAAATAGCATCAACGTTGAATTTGATGGTCATTTGTTAATTCCTTTAACCGATCATATCTACTTTGCAGTTCAGAGAATTAAGAGCGGGTTAGTCGTCAGCAATCCTATGCTATTTGATATCCGCAGGCTTTTTCCAAAAGAGTTTCAAGTCGGTCAAGAAGCACTGGCATTGATCAGTTCGTTTAGTGATGTTTCCTTTTCGGATGATGAGGCGGGATTCATTGCCATGCATCTCATTGAACACGAACTGACAGAGACGAATAGCTCTGTACAATCTGTGTCGGAGGCGTTAGATATTCTTTCCGGCGTCAATGAAATTTTGGAAAAAGACTATGGCGGAAAGTTCTCAGAGAGTAGTTTGGCAGTTTCGCGCATGGCGACACACCTTTACTACCTTTTGTTAAGGACTCATGACGGTAAAAAGGTTGATCTTGTTGAGACTGATGATACGGTTCTTCTGTGTCAGTTGAAGAAGCAATATCCTAACGCAGGCAAAAGTTTAGGGAGAATCGTCGCTTTGATTGAGGACCACGTTGGCTATCAATTTGATGACTCTGATCGGCTATTTCTTTTAATTCACATCATTCATATCATCGAATAACGGCTTGTGACATTAAGTTGGCAACACCCTGAAGATGTAATGAAATTGGAGTTCTCTAATTTCATCATTTATCATGGGTGTTTTTTTAATGGCATTTGTTCATAAATTATCAGTACTTGTTGGCTCGGTCTCTACTGTTCGTTGTGTGGACAGACAGTTAAGGAGCGTATGTTATGTTCGGATTAGGTAAGAAGAAAAAAGAGGACGTGTATGCAGCGGTTACTGGGGTGTTGATTCCTTTAACAGAGGTGTCTGATCCTGTTCTGGCTCAAAAAATGATGGGTGATGGCTTTGCAATAAAGCCCAAGAATGGTGAAATCTATGCGCCAGTAGATGGTAATATCACCATGATTTTTCCTACCAAGCATGCTATTTCAATTAAGACTGTTCAAGGGCTTGAAGTGCTTGTTCACATGGGATTCGATACGGTTGAGATGGATGGCAAGCCATTTGATGTTAGGGTATCGAGGAATCAAAAAGTAAAGGCCGGAGAATTACTGGCCAATATGAATTTAAAGTTGGTTGCTGACTCAGATCACGACACCACAATTGCTGTCGTCTATACAAATATGGCTTTATTGAAGTCTTTTCCAGAAATTTCCGCTAAAAATGTCACTGCTAAAGAAATGCTTGGAGAACTGAACTACAAATGATCATGTTTTTGAAGAAGGTTGAGAAAGCATTGCACACGGGGTAGGGAGACTTAATGATGGAAAAATATGAAAAAATTGGTAATCAGCTCATTGAAAGTATGGGCCATCTAGATAACGTCGAAAGTGTTGCACGTTGCTATACACGACTGCGCGTGCGCATTAAAGATGATTCAAAAGTGACGACGGATAAAATCAACAAAATTGATGGGGTTGTCAAAGCCTTTTCTTCTGATGGCAAGTTGCAAATCGTTATGCCAGAATACTTAGACAAAGTCTTTGACTATATTAATGCTCAGTTTGTTGGTGAAAGTGGTGTATCGAAGGCTACCGCAACGACTGAAACAGTTAATAAGAAGCGCGAAAAAATCACCTTCAAACGTTTGCTGAATGGCGTTCTTGATGCAATCTCTAATTCGTTGACACCGGTCATTGGCGGATTAGCCATGGCAGGGCTATTTCTCGCATTGCTGAACTTGCTCACCGTGAGTCATATTGTGACCCAAGGCAGTCAAACGTATCGGTTACTTTATCTAATGGGTAATTCACTTTTCTACTTCTTGCCATTCTTGGTTGCATTTGGCGCCTCACGGTATTTCAAAACAGATACGATTCTAAGTCTCATTCTGGCAGGGATTATGATGCAACCAGATTTTGCCAAGATGGTGAGTGCCGGAGGCGGCATTCATTTGTTTGGGCTTCCAGTAGCGGCGGTTGACTATTCAACCAGCTTGATTCCGATTTTGATTACCGTCTGGGTGCAATCATTGCTAGAGAAAGTCGTTGATCGTCCGGCAATGAATAAGTTTGGGTTACTCAAAATGTTCCCAGTGTTCCTAGTGATGGCGCCATTAACACTGCTAGTTACTGGACCAATCGGGCAAGGAATAGCCAGTGTCATTGCTAACGGATCACTCTGGGTATATGACGAAGCCCCCGTTGTTGGCATTACGCTGCTTAGTCTGTTGATTGGATTCTTCATTATCACCGGTAGTCACTGGGTCTTTTTCCCGGTTGCAATCTCCAATCTTAAAAGGCTGGGCTATGATCCATTTCTCTGGGTCGCGTTTGCGGTTTGGAATTTTGCCGAATTGGGGATGGCCTTAGCTATTCTTGTTAAAGGGAAGAAGCGTAGTGTCAAAACATTTTCCGCCACAGCCGCATTCTCTATCGCGGCCTCAGGTATAACTGAACCTGCAGTCTATGGATTGATGCTAAAAATGAAAAAGCCGATCATTCCATCTATTATTGCTTCCGGTATTGGCGGTCTATTCTTTGGACTTTTTCATGTCAAAGTATTCTCTCTCGTAACGGTCTCAATCCTGAGCTTGCCGCAGTTTATCAATCCTGCAGGTGGCAATAACTTTATTCTGGCAGTCAGTGGACTATTGATAACAACAGCGGTTTCATTTGTCCTTAACTGGTTCTGGGGTGTTGATGAATCAATGTTTGATGAGGACGAAATCGAAGCCGCGGCGGAAGTAGCATGATTCAATAAGCAGGATGCTACTATTAACTAAAAGACAACCAACAGGAGGCAATGAATAAAATGGTAAAACGACTATTAAGTGCTAGTACAAGCGAGGTCATGACGTTTGACGGGCAGCAGCTCAAGGAAAGCATCAAGGCTAGCGAAGGGCGGATCATTGTTAGTGAAAATATCGTGACGCAAGAGAATTTAGATAGTATTACCACAGCGGAAATTGCTGCAGCATTTGGCGCTGATATGATTCTTTGCAATCGCCTTGATGTTGATGATCCCAAAATTTTTGGCTTATATCCTAGTGAAAGAGATTTATACAACGCGCCTAAGCATGACGGCAAAGAGAGCATCGCGAGACTGCGAAAGCTGGTTGGTCGACCAATTGGAATTAACATTGAGCCGATTGGCGACAATCCCAAAATGATGGAAAATCAAATTGCCATTTTGCCAGGATGCACTGCCAGTGAGGCGGTCATCAAAAAAGCCGAAGAAATGGGTTTTCAATTCATGGTGCTGACCGGTAATCCGGGTACTGGCGTTACAAATGAAGCGACCATTCGCAGCATTGCGTTAGCTAAGCAGTATTTTAGCGGCCTAATTATTGCAGGGAAAATGCATGCTTCTGGTGTTGACGAACCGCTCATGACGGAAGAGACGGCAAAAAAGTTTATTGAAGCAGGTGCAGATGTGATTTTGGCGCCGGCGGTTGGATCAATTCCGGGATTTGATGAAGCTGACTTGAAGGCGGTTGTGAAAGTTGTTCATCGCTTGGGTGGTTTGGTGATGAGTGCGATTGGCACGAGTCAAGAAGGCAGCGGCAGTCATGTGTTGCAGGAGATGGCGATTCGAAATAAAATCTGTGGCGTTGATATGCAGCATGTGGGCGATTCTGCATGGGGATTCGAATCACCTGTCGATAACTTATACGCAGTCAGCAAGGCGATCCGTGGCGAGCGGCACACCATACAGAGAATGGCGAGGTCCATTAATCGGTAACGATAACAACATGTTGTTAAAATAACCGGCAGAGCTTTCAGCCGGTTATTTTTGTGACTTTTACAAACCAGCAAGCTGCGTCATTCACCTCGTCTGCGGGTGTCGGTGGCGTAGATGACGCTGCCGATCAATGCAACGATCACGGCAATTAGCCAAGTCAGCCATGTAGCACTGGTCATTAGATAGCCGATCAGCAATAAGGCAAATCCCATTAAAAGTGGCGCCATTGGTAGGTGAATACCAGCGGGTAGGGTTGGATCATGCCGTAATTTGAACCATGCTAGGATGGTCGTGATGTATTGAAGAAAGGCACTAAATACGATCAGGTTGACTAAAAATAGGTAGCTGCCAGATACCACTAGCAATCCGGCAATACCGATTGTCAACCAGATAGCGACAAATGGGGCACCACTTTTGTTGGTTCGCCCGAATACTGCTGGTAGCAAAGTTTTTTCGGTTGCTAATGAAGCCATTTCGATTGGCGTATCGAAAGAAACGGCGACAGCAACACCCAGAATGGAGATGAGCATACCTAATATCACCACCGTTTTTCCGATGGTACCAACAACTGCGGCGAACGCTGCCGTGACTGGTAAGGTTTCAGCAGTCAGATTGGTGCTGAGAATAACGATCGTCGTCATTTGAGCCATGCCATAGAAGGCAATAACGATCAACATGACCACCATGAGGGCGCGTGGGAGTGTTTTTTCCGGATTTTTCATTTTGTTCGCGGCAACTGGCAGGAATGAAAAGCCGGTAAACATATAGAATGCTGTCGAGAAAGCTGTGCGAAAATCTGATGAAACTGCTTGCGGCTGGTTTACGTGCAGGCCGTGTGTACTGATGAAATAGCCACCGGCAGCAATCACCGCGATGAGAATGATGATCTTCAAGGCGCTGGAGATATTATCGATGAACGTGAGGATATTTGGTCCGATTAAATTAATGGCGATTAAAGCAGCAATGATCACTAAGGCCACGCTAATATAGACGCTTCGTTGCTTGACAACGGGTATTAATCCGCCCAATGCAGTGAGAAAAGCGGCCAATTCAGCCGCTATGGTAATCACGCCCAGAAACCATCCAAACCAACCTGTTTGAAAGCCGACAAAAGCGCCAAAAGCGCGATTTGAATAGACCCACGCACCGCCATCATCGTCTATTTTAGAGGCGAGCATAGCGTAACTCAGTGCAATTAACGTTGTACTGAGTCCAGCCAAAACAATCGCGCTGACACTACCCAAGCCAGCTTCTTGATAAAGTGTGCCTGGCAACAAAAAGATACCGGATCCAATGATGCCATTGATCCCAAGCAGAATGACACTTGCAAAGGATAAGGTTTTGTTCGTACCGCGGTGACGCCCGGATGGTTTTCGCATCGTAGTCATTCCTTCATTGCTTTAGTGAGTGTTTTAGTCGTTAGGCAAGGAACGGGTGAGCTAATTAATTCTTATTTCTGGCACTAAACGGTACACTGTGGAAGCTACCACACGTCAATTTGAAAGGTTGATGTGTATTCGCAAACACCAAATGATAAGCCATATTCTAACAGAAAGGTTTTGAATAAGAATGCAAAGAGACTTGGGCAGTTACGATTACGTACAACGGGTTTATAACGAAAACATGCGACTGGCGGCGTATAAACTTCCGCAGACTGCCGCAGATGGCGACGTCATTTTCATCGATGATGGGTTGATCAAGCTAACCATGCAGATCGCTGATGGCCGGGTTTTGAAAATCACAATTGTGACAACAAATCCACGCTCCTCGGTTTACATGCAGGTTTTTGAAGGATTCGAATTCGGATTTAATGCAGTCAGCACATGGATTCAAAATTACGAGGAAACGACCAGCACGCATGGCCCATCGCGAGGGATCGTGAAGGGCATGTTGGCTGATTACAATACAACGGCCGATAATGTGTTGACGGTGAGTTTGACACGAGTTTCTGGAAAGGCACCGGCGTAAGGCGTTCAAACGATTGCCTTTTGCTCTTTATTGAAAAGGCAAACAATTTTTTTGTATTTAGCGAGTGTATTAACTCCCTATTTTTAAAGATTTTCAAAAGTATGGATGGTAGGCGACCCACGGACTCTTAATCCGTTAAGTTTTGACTGGAAAATGTGATTTTAGGAAGTTGAGAAAGCGCATACCAACGTGCTTAAATGGCGGACCGGCTTTGCCCGATTGAATCAGTCGCCTGTGACCACGGTCATCCGAGTGTTGAGTGTTACCAATGATCATTGTGTATTATATTTGAGGTGATGATATTTAATTGGGGAGGTTGTCACAGATGACAATGAAGCATACCAGCGACAACTTATTAGACTTAGGTCGCTTTTTCCATGAGCGTCGGGTTGGCCGGGGATTAACGCTTCAAGAAGTTAGTGGGGAATGGTCGGCAGCAACTTTATCGAGGTTTGAGCGTGGGGAGTTAGATATCAGCACGCAAAAAATGCTTGAATTGATGACCATGATTGGCATTGATGAGCTCGATTTATTGGAGTTTTACGAAGCTAATCCGGTCAATTTTCCTCTGCAGTTACAGGATTTGACACAACTAAATGACGTTGGTGAGTTAGAACGACGTAAGGCGGGTTTTTTTGCAGCTCATCCAAAGCGGAATTCAATGACCGAACTTGCCAGAATCTTATTTGAGGCTGCGCAGCACTGGCCAGACCCTGAATTCCGCTTTTCTGATGAGGATGAACAAATACTAGCGGATCGATTAGCAGTGCCTGAGCGCTTTTCATTACTAGAACTGGAGTTATATAAAGCTATTGTTGGACCAGCAAGTCATGAATTACTAGTTTTGCTGTGGCAACGAGCACAAAGCCTTCAAAAAGATTGGTGGCAGTTTCGTGAAGTAATTGAACTGATGCTGTGGCTTGGCGCGTTGATGGATCGAGATATGGATCTGGTGAATGGCTTGGAAGATGAGCTGAAGAACTGGTTCATGCCGCAGCAAGGCCGGACAAGATTGGTTGAGTTTATGCCAAATTGGCAATTTGGCCGAAGTACGGCTCACTGGCTCCGCCATCCATCAGCGTCAAATAAGAACAAAATTCAGCAGATTATTAATGAATTACGCAGGATGGATGTTGAGGTTGATGCGCGCTGGTTTGAGTTGATGTTGGCTCATACAAGCGAAGGGCGTGTACACCATAACCTAAAACTAAAAGATCATCCCAAACAGCTCACTGTTGCACATACGGCGGGAGAAGTTGTGAAGTTTCAGCGGGAGTATCTCGGTGTCAGTCGAGCGGATCTTGTCATGGACGCAAGTGTAACCTCGCTGCGCCGATTTGAAAATGGTCAGACACAGCTTTCCGCTTCAAGTATGTTACAGCTTTGTGGTGAGTTGGCGCTTGTACCTTCACAAATTCTCACTTTACCTAACCAGATTGATGAACACACCCCTGGCGAGATTAGTTTACGAGCAGTGTTTAGGCAAATTAAGCAACACAAAACTTTTGGAAAAAGTGAGGCAGACATTCTTACGTTAATTCAGCGATTTACGACTCAATTTCCGGATATGCCTGCTAGCCTCGTGGCAACGCAACGCTTTGTACTGAAAGTCACAGCAGGTTTTGCGTCGCATACGGATGAGAAAATGCACAAACAAGCATCCTTAATCTTAGCCCGTTTGTTGCAAATGAATCATTGGGGATCGCTGGAAACTCATGCTTCTGAAGAATTGGCTAATTGGTTAACACCAGATCAACTAGTGATGCTATATGAACAAGGCAGGCGCGTGATCCTCAATCATCCGCTGACTGTTGGTATTGATTACTATTTCAGTGGCTTAAATCAAGCAATTGCTCAAGTTGTTGATCATTATTCACTAACAGTGGGGCGATCATTTGTAACCCAATTTAAATGGGTATTGACGATACCTGATGCAACACCCATGCGGTGGCAAGCGGCAGGAACTTGGTATCTTGCTAATTATCTGCTTGAACCAACGATAACCAACAAAACACTCGTTGAGCGGTATGTACATGCGTCTTTGCGTGTGGGACACCCAGATGCCATTGACAACCTTAAAAAGTTATGGGTAAAGCGACTTCCGGAGGATTTTATTAATAATTTTGTTTTGAATTATAAATAATAAAGAGGCAAATATGCAAATTTGCTGGGCTGTACCTCATTCAGTACCCATAATGAGCTATGGGTTAGCGAAGTAGGACTGGGTAATCCCAAGTGGAGGAGATTCAAAGAAGCGGGAGTGGGGTTCCGCTTCTTTTTTTGTCCAATCTTAAAACATTAATTTTCCTTATTAACGAGTTGATGAGGAAATTTCAAAATACCCATCAGGGACGAAATTCTGCCATTGCGCTCTCAGGTCCGCTAGAACTATTGCGTGTCCCGTGCTTTTACAATACGTAATGAACTGCTGAACCGATGCTCGTGTTGTAACCGTTCGCTGAGCTAAATCCAGTGCTGTTTTTAAACCGCCGATTGCATGCCAGCGGGATCGATTGGCTTCATCAATACTGTATAGCCACTTGAAGTGATGCAAAAAGCTTGTGACTTTATCAGACGGCATTGAATTAATAGCGTGGATAAAAACCATAGACATTGTTTCATAGGCATAGGTATTGCCGTCGTAGTCAATACGATTTTGCATCATTCGTTTTACTTGCTGGAACAACATGGATAATTCATCGAATGATAGTAAAGGATAAATATAACGCAAGATAAGGTATTCAAAAAATCCCCAGTGATTGGATTTCAATATTTGAGGCAGAAGGTCATGAGCAATTAAACGATGTGCTGCCTTATCGATGCTAGTCATACCTACTTCCATTGCTGCACGTTGTAACACGAAAAGCTGGGCTTTGCGTAAAGACGGCGCAGCGTCCTTCATCGATGCCATTGATTGATCAATCATCCGTTCTAAGCTTGAGTCGGACAAATGTTGACCTTTTTTCGCTACTATCGAACGCCAACCTATTCCAAGCGTGATATTTCGATTTTGTCCCTGTTTTTTATAATACATATTATCGAGTAGGGTTGGCACCAGAACCGCTATTTGGCCGCTTAGCTTGACTAATGCGCTGAAGGAAAGTTGTGTTTTTCCTTCCTCGAATCGTCGAAGGGTTGACTTATTTCTATCAAGCGCAAGGTCAGATAAGCTCAGGTCTAAATAAGTGCGCCTCTGAGGGACAAAGTTGTTAGATTTACTCACGGTGACAGGCTGTCCATGATCTATCAACGCAGGATTATGATGAGGTTGTCCTTGTCTTGTTCGAGCAAATACTAAGGTGAAGTACTTAGCTTGACTAATACACCCCATAGCTTGTGTATCGGCAATCATTTCATTAATTTGTTGTTCGTTGTCAAGGCTAGGCTCCAAGACCCATTGCTCTAGTAGTTGCATGAATGGCCAAACTTCTTGCCAATCTGTGTCACCGCTTAATTGACCATCAGCAACAAATGTCCCGTCTAAGCTTGTTCGAAAGTTATCTAAAAAATCTAAGTCGCGATTCATCAAAGCACCGAGCCAAAGTTTGGCAAGTATAGTCCGGAGTTCAGTTTTAGGTAGATCGTGTTTCATTCGTTTTGTTCGATGCCAGAATAGCACTAATAGTTCGTGACTTGCAGGTGCTCCAATGGCAGTTTGAAGTTCTAACTCAAAAGGGGTTAGATTTTCAGGAATGGTCAAGTGGTCAGCAAGGTATTGTTCTACAGCAGCATCGAGATGATATCTTTCTGCTGGCCAATGAATTGCCATATCAAAGAGAATGTTAGCCAATTTTGTCATGCTTGTTTCCTTTTTATTAACTTCAAAAAAGGCGCTTTTACGTTTCGTTAATCCGTCTATATCATTGGTTTCAATTAGTCTTTGAATTCGCATTGGAAACGCACCGGCTGATTCAGGATATAGGAGGAAGTCCATAGGCTCCATACCGATTCGATGAATTAATCCTGCTGCCTTTTCAGTACTGATATCGACCTTTCCGTGTTCAAAACGGGATAAGGTAGCTGCAGACCAGTTACCAGCGGCCTCTTTGAGTGTTAGGCCGCGGCCGACTCGAAAATCATGAAAGAACTGGCCAAGTTGTTCTAGTTCTGTCGATTCATCCATGTTCCCCTGCCCCCAATCGATAATGTCATAACATTTAACATTTTCAGTGTGAGGGCCGGTATCATGGTTCTCAAGCAAAGTTGCATATGTGCCGCCTCCCTCTACTTTTCAAATAGAGTGGCACCTCTTAACGCGGCTTGGTACGCTTTAGCTAAAGGAGCTGATCAAGTTGAAAACATACGCTGATAAACAAGCCTTGCTGGACACGATCGAAGAGCGCTATGCGAAATTTAGGGCGGAATTTACCGATATCCCCGAAGAAAAGCGCGAGTTGCTGGTTGAAGGGGTTGATAAGACACCGTCAGAAATGCTGTCATACCAATTGGGTTGGCTCAACTTGTTGTTGAGCTGGGATCGCGATGAGGTTGCTGGTATTGAGGTTGAAACGCCCGCACCGGGCTATAAATGGAATAACCTAGGTGGTTTGTATCAATCTTTTTATGAGCACTATGGTCAACAAAGCCTTCAAGACCAACTTGCTGCGCTTGATCTGCTGGTCAAGGAGTTGTGTACTTGGATCGAGACGTTATCACAATCGGAGCTTTTCGATGCAGGCGTTCGGAGGTGGGCTACGACCAAGGCGCAATGGCCGTTATGGAAGTGGATTCACATCAATAGTGTTGCGCCGTTCACAAATTTTCGACCGAAAATTCGTAAATGGAAAAAATTAGCACTGTAAACCTATTAGGAACACTTTTTGTTGGCATCAAACAGGTAAGGTGGAGGGAAAAAAGACGACAATGACTCGTGCCGAGCTGTGTTATTGAAATCGCTTTTCAATCATGCTAAGTTAATGGTTACAGGTGTTATTGATCCTGCTTTAATCGAATTTAGCTGGCAATGAATTTCTTGATAAAATGCTTCTTCAAGAAAAAGACTTGTTTTTTAAGTATCTATTGCCTAGGTGAATATTTTCGATCGGGAAGGAAGAAGAACATGAAAATAACATTTATTGGTGTTGGCGATATGGGCAGTCATATGGTGCCACATTTGGCCAAGGCAGGCTATGACGTCACAGTTTGGGATAAAGTGCCCGCCAAGATGGCGGCAGTAGCGGGCGATCACGTTCGCACGGCAACTTCATTGGAAGATGCTGTGACAGCGTCCAGGGTCATTATCACATCGGTCATGTCAGACGATGTGCCAGCACTTCATATTGGGACCACTGAAACTCCGGGTATTGTGCATTATTTGCAGCCGGGGAGTACGCTGATTGTGACCTCGACTTTGGACCCGCGTAAGATTACTGCGATTCAAGCCGTCATGCCGACCAAGACCCATCTACTAGATGTGCCAATGATTGGTGGCGTGAAGTATGCACGTGAAGCTGGCTTGGTTCTGATTGCCGCTGGCGACAAACAGGCGGTTGCTGATGTTACACCTATCTTGAAAACGTTTGGCACTGTAAAATATGTCGGTGAGCAGGGAAACGGTGCGAAACTGAATTTGATCACGAATGTTGCCATCATGGCAGCAGAGGCCGGCATTCGTGAGACACTTGACTTAGCCGATGCCTATGATATTGACTACCAAACAACACTCGACTTGCTCCAGATGGGGCCATTGAAGCCAGTTGTAATCCGCGCTTTAGATGAAAGCAATCCGCGGCCGCTAAAAGATTCCGTAGCCGATGAAGTCGAACTAGACAATGCGACCAAGGACTTTGTAGATTTGCCAATTGCAAGCGCCGCCATGCGTCGTCTACAAAAAGCCGTTGATTCAGTAGCAGGTGAAGCACAGTTTATTGATATCACGAACAAAAATACGGCTTTGCCTGAAGCGTCGAAAAAATAGGAGAAACGGTGCCAATGGACCGTTTCAGACATCTTTAACGGGTGTGTGAACCGGTTTTTGTGGAAAGTGGCAGCGAGTTTCACGTGGAACCAAATGTAGGCCTTAATTTTCTGAGGAGTTCCACGTGAAACTTATCTATTTTAGGAAATACAGTATTAGCGTTCATTGTATGTAAGCAACCTTAATCATTAACAACAAAAAGGCAGTGATCTTAGTATTTA
>NZ_JBSOQX010000024.1:0-39181 GCF_053819265.1 Lacticaseibacillus sp. 30 | reverse complement strand
CGAGGCTTCAAGTTGGGCGGTTTGGTGGAACAAATTAAAGCTAATAGTCGCACTTTTAGGCGCGGTGATCATTTTAGGCCTGATCGGTTTCGTAATGCGCAGTTTGATGCTTGGCCGAAAGCATTATTTGCTGGAAGTACCGGCTGAAGCCACACAGGTCGTGGTGAAACGAGGTCGACATATACATTCTTTTAAATCAGATCAAACTGGGGTGACTGACATCAGCCTGCCTGGTAATCATTATCGAGTCGTAATTGTCACGCCACTTGGCCGGACTAAGTACAAGGCTTATGTCAAAAAAATCCGGGATAAAAAATTCACACTTAAACGATCTTGAGCGTACCTGTGTCATTAGATGACTCAGCAACTGGTCTATTTTTGGTATGGTGGGCTTTGACAGTGAGAGCATTCGCTACAGCAACTTGTGAATGATTTGGTATACTAAAGAAAACTTTAGTGATGCCAGATAGCAGCATATGAACGAGATCGGGTTCTGATCTGGGGAACGCGTTAAGGGGGCGAACGCTATGAAACAACTTGAGATCGCGCATTTGGACAAAGCTTTTGATCAGCAAGTCTTGTTTAAAGATGCCAGTTTCATGTTTAATCAAGGTAAAATATATGGCTTGTTAGGCCGTAATGGCTCCGGAAAGTCGACTTTATTCAACATGATTGTCCGCAACTTGCCACATGATCACGGGACGATTGCCGTTGATGCCGATGATGGTCGTGGGTTAATTACTGACTACGCAGATACAAGTGTGGGGATGGTATACACGCAACCGCACTTACCGGCGTTTATGACGGGGCTTGAATTTGTTAACTACTTTATGAGCATTAACCGAACGCGTCTTGAACAAGCACATTCGTCTGTGCAGGCGACCGATTTTTTCGAAATGGCTGGGTTGAGTCAGGCTGATGCGAATAAGCTTTTACGCGACTATTCTGAGGGAATGCGGAACAAGTTGCAGATTGTCGTATCGCTCATGCTAAGACCGCCAGTACTGTTGTTAGATGAACCATTGACAACAGTTGACGTGGTGGCGGCCCATGAGATGCAACAGTTGATTGTGGCGATGAAGGCGGAATCTGTGGTCATCTTTTCAACCCACATTATGCAGTTAGCCCAAGCTATTTGTGACGCTGTGGTGCTGTTGCATAACCAACAGTTGACAGAGCTTTCAGGCTTGGACATCCATAGTCAGGCGTTTGAGGATGCCGTGATTGCTCGGCTAAGTGACGAGGTGCGGGCCGATGGTTGAAGCGTGGCGTTATTACTGGTTTCAAGCGCAAGTTGATGCAACGACTATGGTGAATGGCCTCATTTATTTTATCCGGCGGCTCCCAATATTAGGTAAAAAGATACCGACTAAGTTATATCGTATGGGTGCCGTAAAAAGTTTGATTGCGATTATCATGAGCTGCTTAATGTTCATGATGAAGCCACTGATCGCAGTGCTTTTACTAGCGATGGATTTCTTAGTAGCCAATGCATACAACGATTTTATCCATCCGTTACCGACAACGTTCACATTTCGTGCGATGGTGGCAGTGACGATCTATACGCTGGGTGGCCTACTGTTTCGGGGACTGGTCTTTCGTTATATTCCAGTTGATTTAAAAGCAATTAAATTAGCTGACTATTTTGTGCTCGATCGGCTTGCGTTGGCTCGTGGGCTGACGCGCATACAGCAAGTGATTGGCATCGTCCTTGGACCATTCTTACCGTTTTTTGGACTAACGATGATCACCCAAAATTATTGGATTTTATTCGTTGGTTTGGGCGTATCCGTTTTTAGTTGGTTCTGGCGCGGGTTTATCCCACGCTTGACTTGGTCGAACCACCGGCTGGGGATGATCGCACAAATTCTGTATTGGTGCGGGTTAGTGGGCGTGCCAATCGCGCTCGTGTTGACCGGCAAGCTTACACCATTCGTGACTGGTTTGTTTTCGCCAATAGGCTTGATCATTTGCTGGATTGGGGTTTTCGGGTTGTGGTGGTATCAGCACCGCTTCTCGCATGATATTCCACTGTTAATGGCATCGATTCAACAGTCTGTCATAACTTTGAACAAGGTGGCGGCAACACAGAAGCAACAATTTTTGGCAACTGGTACCGCGATGCAGAAAAAATTGACCCTTGATACGACGGTTTCGGTCAAAGTGAACCAGCGACTTGGCAATAACTATCTCAACGCCTTGCTATTTGCACGCTACCGAAGTCAGTTATGGAAAAAATTGCGTACCCGCGTGTTATGGATTAGCGGCATTGGCATCAGCGGCTTGATTCTTTTAAAATTATTCGCGATTCACTCCGTGGGGGATTTGACCCCAATTTACGGCGCCTTGTTCTTCGTGATGTATCTGGCCTCGCTGGGCGGTCCGATTGTTCAGCTACTATTCGTTAACTGTGATTCGGCGATGCTCTTTTACCCATTTTATCGACAACCTAAAGCCGTTTTAAGCGGGTTTTTCTATCGATTTTGGCGGATTGTTCAGTACAACGCCGTGACAGGTGCGTTAATCTATGGCCTGTTACTTGCCCTTCAATTGGTGACACCAGTGCCGGATCACTTGAATTTCTATCTGGTTTTATTGTTAGAAGTTTGCGGGATGGTGTTGTTCTTTTCCTTTCATGATTTGTTTATCTATTACCTGCTACAGCCGTTTACGGAAGATATGGAAGTCGTGTCGCCGTTATATCGTATTTTATATTGGGCGATGTATTGGGTTGCGTGGGTGTTCACTCAGGTCCATCTTTCCGGCTACACTTATGCGCTTGCCATTGGGGTGATCACATGCATCTATGTGGTGGCGGGCACCATCGTGATTTATCGCGTGGCGCCTAAAACATTCCGTATTCGCTATTAAACATCGCGGTTAGATTGATGCTATCATCAATGTCAATCTGAGTTGATGTGACAAAGCTAAGCGGGTACTTTCAATGCCGATGAGTCGAGAAAAACTGATTTATCGGTATTTTTGTGTGGTTTTTAGCCAGTTTGCACGGGCTACTTTTGATGAGCCTGACGTCGACAGCTGTTTGAACGTGTTGCAAGCGATTCCGCCAGCGGGTACAGTAGGCATAACGAAGGAAAATATTCTTTGAAAAGAATGCTAATTAGTTTCCATGAATAAATTGTTGTCAACAGGGAGGCAAAGCTGATGCTAAGTGATGAAAGGCTTCGCGGGACAGTGCTTGCAGTAGACGATGATATCGATATTCTAAGGATGTTGAATCGTTATTTTGCTGCCCGTCTTCCGACGTTTAACCTAATCACGGCCGAGTCAGGCGCGGGTGCGTTGCAACGGCTGACCAATAATCCTGATTTGATTTTGCTTGATGTCAACCTACCTGATACTGACGGCTTTTCGTTGGCGGAACGAATTCGGGCGATAACATCGGTCCCAATTATTTTTCTGACCGCACGGGTGACTGATGAGGATAAAGTTCGTGGACTCGGTGCAGGCGGCGATGATTATGTGACGAAACCGTTCAGTCTTGCTGAACTTGGTGCTCGCATTAAGGCCCACTTTAGACGGGAAAGCCAACCGCAAAAACGTGCACGGATGGCGATTTTTGATCAGATTCTCATCGACTACCGCGCTAAACAAGTGTTAATTGGCGATCAAGTTTTAAGTCTTGAAAAGAAGCAATATCAACTAGTTGAGCTGTTAAGCCTGAATCCGGGGCAAGTCTTTAGTCGTGAACAGCTTTATGAAAAAATATGGGGTTATGACGCTCTTGGAGATGATCGAGTCATTACGGAACATATCCGCCGCATTCGACTTCTTTTTGATCGATATCAAGTAACCTCACCAATCGAAACCGTTTGGGGAGTGGGCTATAAATGGACAAGTTAAAGCAGCGCCTAACGCGTTTGCCAATAAAAAAAGCTTTGCTGCATCTGATTCTGATCGGCACAATTGCCGCTGCATTGGTGGTGTTGGTCTACTTGCTGATTTGGCATGTGGTGATGATGCCAATTGCAACTGCCTTGGCCAAGCGCTGGTTCATTGGCGGGATGAGCTTATACTTTGGTGGGGCAATTATTGGTAGTTTTGCCATGCTATACGCAGTCATGAATGTCACGGCCAGACTTTTTTATCGTGTGAAATTGGGGCCGCCATTGGATCAACTACAATATGGTGTTACTCATATTCAGGCGCAGGATCTGGACTTCACACTACAGCCGACATCTGATGATGAACTCGGTCAATTAGTAGCCGCGTTTGAGGAAATGCGCCAAGCATTACGCAAGGCGCTCGAAACCGCATGGCAATTGGCTGATGATCAAAAACAAGTCAACGCCGCGTTTGCTCATGATTTGCGGACGCCGCTAACTGTCTTGCAGGGAAATCTGGAATTGTTAACGTTCAATGAAGAAGGCCAGCCACCAGATCAACATTTACTAGACGAGATGCAGCGACAGCTTGATCGGATGAACAACTTTATCAAAACGATGAGTCATGTGACCTCTATTCAAAATATTCGGTTGAATCATCATGCAATCACAGAAGCACAGGTTGAACAACAGCTTCGTTCAGAAGTGGATAAATTACCAACAGCCAAGACGATTGACTGGCAAGTTGATAGCACACGGTCGACAGACAACAAGTTATCGGTTTCGCCAGACGCTATCCTTGAGGTGTTTGATAACCAGATCAATAATGCCCTCCGGTTCGCTAAGGCAAAGGTGGGGATTCATCTCACCTTCAATGACCAGCAAATCACCTTGCAGGTTTGCAACGATGGCCAGCCATTAACGGCAACTGAGCAACGCAAGGTCAAATTGCCTTATTTTTCAAATGATAAAGCAGCGCATCACCTTGGCGTGGGCATGTATATCTGCAATCAACTATGTGCAGCACATCGCGGTTACTTTAAAATTCAAAACCGTGAACATGCGGCGGGTGTTTGTTCGACAGCGGTTTTCGGCTATTTTGACGGCAGCGCCAAAAGCTAATGTTACCAACGATGTCAGAAAAATGCTGAAAAAAAGTATTGTTGTCAGAATCTTGTGAATTGCTTGTTAAGGTCTCCTTGTAAGCTAAAGGAGGCTTTTTTCATGGAAAAGATTAACATCGAAGGGCTCACCAAACGCTATCGCGGCAAGGCGGCGCCGGCGCTTGATCAAGTATCGCTAGAAATTGAGACGGGGATGTACGGGCTGTTAGGCAAAAATGGTGCTGGTAAATCAACCTTGATGAAAATTCTGACCACGCTGGAGCAGCCGACAGCAGGTACGGTTGAAGTCTGCGGGGTGCCGATCAAAGCGGCAAAAGCGATTCGTCAACAAATCGGCTATTTGCCGCAAAGATTCGGCTTTTACCCCAACATGCGAGTCGTCGATGCCATGACTTATCTTGCGGTATTAGCCAATGTCCCAGCACGGGAGCAATCTCAGCGAATTCAACATCTGCTCGAAGAGGTTCATTTAGCAGACAAGGCCCGCACTAAAATAAAAGCTTTGTCTGGCGGCATGTTGCAACGTTTGGGGATTGCACAGGCGCTCGTCAATCGTCCAAAAGTTTTAATTGTCGATGAGCCAACTGCTGGTTTAGATCCAGAAGAACGCATTCGCTTCCGAAATTTGCTGACAGATTTTGCAAATGAGCGCATCGTTCTTCTATCGACGCATATCGTGTCAGACATTGAGGCAACGACCAATACGATCGGAATTCTTGATCAAGGCCGGCTTTTGTTCAATGGCACAACCGATCAACTCCTATTGGCGGCAAATGGCCACGTGTTTGAAAAAGAAGTGTCAGTGGCAAAGTTAAACGAGTTTAAACGGCATCGTCGGATTACTGAGCAAGTAACGGATGGGACAATGGTTAAGTTGAGATTTTTAGCTGCCAGTCAGATCAATACCAGTGCGCAAGTTCTGCCAACGTTGGAGGAGGCTTATCTATATTTGCAGATGAAGCATGAGGAGGCCTTCTTATGAAACTATTTTGGATGGAGGTCAAACGGCAAACAACGAGCCTGACTTTTACGATTTATACCTTATTAGTGATGGCATTTGTGTTGTTAAATATGGGGCCAATGCTCGCACGCAACGTTGCGGCGTTGCCGACATCAACTAATAGCTACGACGATATCACAGCAATCGACTTCCAGACGCGCAAAACAAACGGCGTTGGCCAGTTACGATACGACTATCAGCACAATGCTTACGTCACGTATCCCTTGGGGTTTGCAAAAACAGTGACACTACCAAAGGCAGATCAGGCCCGCGTTCGTAGATTACTGACACAAGCTAACCAAGCAGAGACACAAGCCACATTGGTGAAAGCACTGGGACAGGTGGACAGGATGATTGGTGGACAATCGGCTTACGGTTCACAGAACATTCAGGGGTTTGCATCGCGACCGATGACAAAAGCCGAGGCACGGCAAGATCACAATCTGATTCTCAAAAAAGACCGTATCAGTGGCACCTTTGCTCGACTATTTGCCGATTACGCCGGTATTGTTATGGGAATCCTACCCACCGTTGTCGTCATCGCTTATTGTTATGCTGATCGTCGAAGTCGTGCAACGACAAGTCTGCAATCGAAAATGACCAGTACTTGGCGACTAGTAGGCAGTCGATACTTAGCAAGTCTCGTGACACTTTTGATGCCGATTTTTTTGATGGGAATCGTCTTAACCATTCAAATCGCTCTGCATTATCAAGGGTATCAAATCGATTATCTCGCGTTCTTCAAAATGACCGGACTGTGGTTATTGCCAACAGTGATGGTTAGCAGCGCAGTGGGCTTTTTAAGTGATGCGCTTTTTGGCAATTTTCTCGGATTCGTGGTGCAGATTGGTTGGTGGTTGAGCACGATGATGATTGGTGCGCGGCAAGTTGCTGGCAATTATGGCTGGTTGCTGATACCGCGACATAATTCACTGCATAACGTTGCCTACTATGAGGCTCATCTACCAGAATTACTGTTTAATCGGTTAACCTATGCCGCGCTCGCCATTGGTTTTATTTGCTTAGCTGTGGTGTTGTTAAATCTTCAACGAGGAGGAAAATTTTATGCCATCAACTTTGAAACGCTTGGTCGGGTTAGAACTCAAAGCCAACGAGTGCAACACTAGTTTGATCGTGCTTGGGTGTGGCCTGCTCATGCCGGTTGTTTTTACGATGACGCCAAGTAACTTAGCGCAAGCCGCCATGCCGGGTGAGTTGTTTCTGCCACTGCTGACCATTTTTGCTTTTGGCAGTCTGTTTTTACCAGAACAAACGGTCGAGATTGGCGCAGTCATTAATAGCAAGCAAACGCAACTATGGTGGCTTTATCTGTTGCGATTCATTTGGTATGCGGTGGTACTGGCGATGCTGGCCACAGTATTGATCGGCGTTTATGCTTTTTTAAATGTTGGGGTCAATCTGCTCATACTTTGGTTCGACTTTGTCGTCAAAATTTTGTTAGTTGGGAGCATCACGGTTTTGAGTTACAGCTTATCGCGATCGCTGGCAGTCGCGTATCTCTTGCCAACAGCGTATTTTGCATTGTGTATCGGTTATCGCTATTTAGGCGCGGTGAATATCATGACGTTCATGCGTCATCGGGCAGTGTCTGACAACTGGATTCAGTTGCTGCTAACTGGACTATTTTTAGCGATCAGTTTTCTGAGTTTGAAAAGTCGACCGATTCGGGGATGACAGGGAAAAAGTTTGACAGCTAGTTGGTGCTTTAGTGCTCGAGATTAGTGGTGGTAAGGCGGCGATTGGAAATTGTGCGATAGACAGGCAAAGAGCTTCATGCCGGTTGCTGCTGGCATGAAGCTCTTTGTTAATGTTTGTTGATTCGGTGATTTGTCCTGATGCTGCTAACTAACTGATTAGTTGCAATTAGTTTTTTTCATGTTTCTTTTTGCTCGTCAGGCCGATGCTTAGCGCAAAGACCATACCAAGGAGGGCGATGCCTAGAGCTTGCAACCAATGACTGTTTTGCATCCCCATTGGTGGTAGGGTTTTCGCAGCTGCTTTAGTCGGATGGACTGATTTTGCCGGTGCTTTTTCTTTCGACTCTTTTTGTTTGAGAGCCGACGTTTTTTGATCCAAAGACGAGGTGGGTTCCGCATCCTTAACAGTTTTTGCTTTGAGACCTTTTTGAACAACAAGGATTGTGTCATCCTCTTTTTCAACTATATTAGATTTCGGATCTTTTTGACGCGTCTTGCTGATGGTTTCCTCGTCATCAGTCACTTTGGATTTCGGATTTTTCTCGATAGCAGTCGGATTATCCTGGTTATCTTTGTCCGACTTTTGGTCGCTTACTTTTTGATCAACGTTCGGTTGGACGGGATTGTCTTCGGTTGAAGGCGTGGTTGGCACTGGTTTAGTTACTTCAATCGAAATAGTGGGTTCGTCGGGTTGCGATGTTGCGTCTGTTGACGAATCCGTGGTGTCAGGGTGATTGGTTGCATGGTTTGAGCTCTCGACTTCAGTTTTGGTCAGCGTGTTTTGGCCAGATGTTGTCGTTGCAGTGCCGAACTCCGCTGTATCGTCGCTTGTTTTAGCTGGTGCGATGGTCTCAGACGAAACCTTCTTGTCGTCAGTTGCTGGTGTCACGGTTGTTTTCGAGGTGTCGATTTGGCTGTTTTGCTCGCTTCCCGTTGTGAGTATTTCGACCGTTGATCCAGTGGTTGTGTTGTCACTTGATGGGGTTGCCTTTGGATCAATTTTGGACTCAGTAGCAGAATCTTTGCCAGCCTGTGAGTCACTGACGGATGTTTCCCCGATATCGGGGTGATGGCTCTCGGTGTTTTCGACATCGACGCTTTCCGTTGTGGCTTCCGGCGCTTTGTCAGCAGTTGGTGAGGCTGTGGCTGGCGTGATGTCGGAATTAACGGCACGATCTTTGTCAATTGCTGGGTCAGTGACAGGCGACTCGGTATCAGTGGACTTATGGCTTTCGACTTTTTCGACTCCGGTCGTTTCCGTGACCGTTTCAATGGCCTTGTTATCAATTGGTGCGATTGTCGTTGCGTCCATTTCCGACTTAACGGAATTATCTTCGCTTGCCTTCGGGTCTGCGGCAACTGTTGCAATGGTACCAGCTGCAGCCTCTCGATTGTCTTCGGCTTTAGCCTCTTCCACGGTTGTTTCATCGATGTTGTCTTCGTTTGGTGTGATTGCTGATGCGTTTGATTCTGACTTAATGGCACGATCTTCGTCTGTTTTTCGGTCTGAAACGGTTGGTTCGACATCATCGGATTTGTTACTTTTATCATGTTCACCTTTGGCGTCTTCCGCGACTGTTTCACCGACCTCGGTTTTACTTGGCGCGGTTGCCTCTGATTCAATTTCTGACTTAGTGGCACGATCTTTAATCGGTTTCGGATGAGTGTCCGTTGTTTCAACCACATTGACTTGATTGTCTTTTTCATCTTCGGTTGGTGTGTTTTCCTTTGTTATTTCAGTGGCTGTGGCCGTGTTGCTGCTTGGCGTGGTTGCCACTGATTCAATTTCTGATTTAACGGTACCTTCATTGTCATCTTCTGTGTCGGTAACAGCTGATTCAACAGTATCGGTTTTATTACCCTTATCATCTTTGACATCGGCATTTTCCTTTGCAGTCCCAGAAGATGTCGCCGTGTTATCACGTGGCGCGATGGCTGTTAAATCTATTTCGGACTTTACACCACTGTTTTTGGCCATAGTCGGGGCGATATTCGTTTCAGCAGAATCAGATTTACTGCCTTTATCATTTTCGGCTTTGCTATCTTCCATGGCTGCTTCAACAGCTTTGTCGTTACTTTGCGAACTTGCAGCTGGATCGATTTCTGGTTTAACGGCACTATCTTTGTCAGTCGTTACATCAGTGATAGCCGGTTGGGTGTTGGCGGATTGATGACCTTCTTTTTCAGCAATTTTATCGTTTTCTATGGCCGCTTCAACAGCTTTGTCGTTACTTTGCAAACTTGCGGCTGGATCGGATTTAGGTTGAATAGCACTATCTTTGCTTGTCGTGAGGTTTGTGGCAGTTGGTTCGTCGTCATCAGTTTTATTGCCTTTGTCCTCATTGACTGTGGTTTCTGTTGCGGTCTCAACTACTTGACTGTCAGGTAGTGAGGTCGCTGTTGGATCAACTTCCGACTTAGTGGGGCTCTCTTTGTCCATCGTCGGATCAGTGTCAGTAGGGGCAGTGGTTCCTGGTGTGTTGTCTTTGGTGTTTGTTGCTTCAGTGGCTTCGGCGTCAGAATCAACGCCCTTAGCGTGATTCGGCATCGTTGTGGTTGCATTAGGACTGTTATCAACTGGATTTTCATCAACAGCTGTTGTTACTGATGCTGGTGTGTTTGTTGCCGTGTCATCGTTTCCGTCACTTTGAGCTTCCTTTGATGTATCTATTTCGACAACGGGGTTACTTGTTTCAACCTTGCTGTCTTCCGGATTGACCATCGTTGGCTCGGTGCTTGGCGTCACCTCAGCTTTTTCATCGCTGGATGATGTTGTGACCGGTGCTTCACCTGCATCATTCTTGGGTGTTTGATCTTCTTGTTCAGGAGTAATTTCTAGTTCATCCAAGGATTCTTCCTTGAGAAGTTTTGGTGTCTTAGTGACGTTGAACGTTTTCGTTACCGTGTTGCCAACTTGATCAACTGCCTGTAGGGTAATGATATTGAGGCCATCGGTTAATTGATAGGTTTCGTCAAACGATGCTGCACCATATGGGTTGTACCCGTTTGTAAGTTGATTCGGCGCGGCCGAAGATTGATGTGCATTGAAACCCGCTAGATTTTGCTGCGTGAAGATGTTGTTACCATTGCTATACAAACGATAGCCGCCGATATTGTCAGTCACACTCCCCTTAATTGAAAAGGTGTCAGCGTCCGTGGTGACAAGGTAGGTTCCATCATCGTCAATTTTCATTGAATCAGCATCTGAAAGCTCCAGTGTCGGCAAGGTTGTATCCATATAAAGCAACAGGAAGCCGCCATTGGTCTTCTCTTTACCGTCTTTATCGAGAGTTGTGAGGACATAGCCAATATTCCGCTCCTCAGTCGGGTTGCATGGCATGGTCATACTGAAAGAACCATCTGCTGCAAAGGTCACTTCATTTTGAGGATCATTTTGTCTCGGGGTGACAAAAATGCGTAACTTACTGTTTTTCGGATCAGATACCTTGCCACGAAGCGTGAGGGTCTTAAGCTTGGCGTCGTAGAAAGTGCTGGCGCTGTCAATGCCTACCAATGTTCGTTTGTTGTTGTTCAGGTCAAGGAATGCAATGCCGTTGATCATTTTTCCTTTTGTGCTAGTTAGAGGTGAACGTCCTGTCAGGTGGGCAGCACCAGAAAAGAACTTAGCGCCTTTTATGGCGGTGGCTTCGTCAGCAAACGGTTTCGTCTGGGTTTTTGCGTTTGAGTATGCAGCGGCGTTCTTCTTGATGAAAATGATGAAGTCCTCTGTTTTAGGGGATTTGATGAACTCCCCAAAGGCATCTCTAGCAATGGCTGAGATAGTCAGGTTAGCATACGGTTGACCGGTAGCATCAATATTGAAGGTAACAATACCTGTGGCTTTATCGAGCGTGCCAATGTATTGACGGTCACTCACGTAATCTGTGGCAGTGACAATATAGTCTTGCCCTTTTGGTACCATTGCCTGGGCTGTAAAGGTGCTGTCTTTAGTCAAAGCTTGATAACGTCCATCAGATCGCGTCAAATTTCCTTTGGTGTCAGGCATTGACCAACGAACTTGCGGCCAAATAAAATTGGACTCAATGGTTTTGTTTTCTCCGACAACGGCCTTAATGCTGCCTTGATCACTGTTGCCCGCGGCATCAGTGATTGTCAAAGTTACCTTACCCTCACCCGTCTTCAGATTGGCAAGTTGATCATCGTTCAGTTGATAATTGATTGTGCCTGTAGTTGCTTTGTTGTCGTGATTTAAAGGAATGCCATAGGTTGCTGAACCAATGGTGAGTTTGGCTTGACTATACGCGGTGAAACCCACGCCTTGGTCGCTATAGTCAGCCGTTAGCTTGCCGTCTGAGTAAGCCAAATTGGATAGCGTCGGTTTAATCGTATCGACGGCCACTGGTAAGCTCATGGTTTGCATGTTATTTTCGCCTGGTGTATAGGTCATACCGATCAGACGATAGGTGTAAATACCATCCTTTGCAGGCACCATTTGACCGGTGGTTTGATCATAGACTTGACCGTCCCATTTGAGCTTATCAGGATTCAGAAACATTGAGATTGATTTGGCAAGATCAGCATTGGTAGTGCTGCCGACCTCAAGGAAAGACTTGGTGGTGTCAGTTTCTTGATCAATGACCCGCATTACTTTGTCATCTTGATCTAAAATCTGTGCAATCACTTGTTTAAGATTTTGCTTGGTGAAGACATAGGGGGTGATGGTGTCAGAAATGCCATCGCCATTTGGTGAAAAAGCGACTTTGTTGTTCTGAACTTTGGCCCCAATCGTTTGCCAAGTGAAACCATTCGTCGGGTTATTGACTAGCTCGCTCAGCGATGTTGGATCGGTAATGCCTAATGGATTGTGGTTGTTATCGACAAGGTAGCCACCTTTAAAGATACTGCCTTCTTCGTTTGCGGGCTTGTCGAACACGGCCTCATCATTGGTGGAACCGTAATATCCCATGTAGGGAACCGAAATGGATTGACGGTCATCGGCGGCTTTGAATTTGATAAAGCCTTCTACCACTTGATTTAATTTAACCGTGTCATCAAGCGAAAGGGTAAAGGTGATCTTTTTGAATGCCCCGGCATCAAGCGTGAAAGTTGGCGTAGCAGTTGTGAGGGTGGCACCAGGCAATGTGCGATCATGAACGGTTTTGTTGTTGGCGGTGTCAATCACTTCGGTAGCAGGTTGGCCAAGATCAAGCGTGTACGTTTGCTGATCGGTACCGCGATTTTCCAACGTAATGACGAATGATTTGCTACCGGTGAATTGTTGTAATGAAACAGAACCGGCATCATCGGTGCCTTCTGCACTGACCGTCAAATTTGCAGCTTTTGCAACATCGATTTGACCTGCGCCTTGACGCCGAGGAGAGATGATTTGTCCAGGGTAATTGATATCGAGTATTGGGTTAGCGGCATTCATCAAGGCTAGTTTCACTGCCTTCACGAGTTGCGCACCAGTTAAGTTTGTACTGCGTTTCAGATTTTGCATCACCAGTAAGCTGGCACCGGTAACATAGGCATTTGCCTGTGAAGTGCCGCTCACTTTTCCAAGTCCATCATTCAGTAAGGTAGAGGCAACTTTTTCACCAGGTGCTGTGATATCGGGTTTTAATTTGTAGGATGCTGTTGGTCCCCATGAAGAAGCGGATATCAAAGCGGCCTTAGCATCCAGAACATCGTTTCCGGCAGCAACCGCCATAGCTGATGGCGTTGCGCTAGGTGTCGTCAAAGTTGAAGCATTGGCAGGCTGATAACTGGTTGTGATCCCATTTGAAGCGGACTTGTCGTAAATACCCCCGGCGTGACCATTATTGCCGGTAGCTACTGTCACAAAAACACCATGATCGGTTGCAAATTTAATGGCTGCCTGTCCTTCAGCGGTAGGATCATCAATATCGACGCCCATGCCAAAGGAAATATTGATGGCATTCGCACCTAAGTCCACTGCATCATAGATGGCCCGCGCGGCATTATTGAGTGAGTCAGAACTGGACTTGCCTAGTATTTTCATGCTGAGAAGCTGGGCTTCTGGGGCAATCCCAGTTACAAATTTCTTTGAATCACTAGGTTGACCATTGGCAGCGATGATACCAGCGAGATGTTGACCGTGATTACTCGTGTCAAATTTTAGATTTTCGTTGACGTTATTGGTGTAATCGTAAAAGAATGGGATCTTTTCATTGACATAATCGCCATAGCCATGACTTGCAGTGAATGCTTTGATTTGATCCTCTGAAAGTGCAGCCGTTTTGGCATCACTGAGTCGAAAGTCTTGATGTGGCTCAACACCTTGATCAATAACGGCTGCCACCATGCCTTGACCCTTGATATTTTGATCCCAGAGAGGTTGAACATTGCCTTTAGTTAGACTGGCTTTGTTTTCTGGGTTGAATGTTGGGGCTGGTTTTGCAATTGGAGCTGGTTTTGCTGGGGCTGCTGGCGCCTTTTGTGCGGGCTGGCTAACTGTTTTTTGAGCAGTTTTGGTATTGGTTGTTGTCGGGGTGGAGGGGGTGACCGATGTCGGTTGAGTAGGTTGTTTTGCTTTAGCCGATGCTTCTGGTTTAGCCTGTGACGATACTGGTGCTGGTGTAGCAGGTTTCGCAGTGGCTGTCGGCGTTGCACTTGCAGCTGTTGTTGTTGGGGTGTTGGCTGAGGACGTTACTTGTCCAGTGGTCGTGGATGCTGGCTTGCTGACGGGTAAGTCAGCCGATGCCGCGTCTGGCGCTGCTTGATTAGATTTTGTTTGGGTTGTCGTTGGTGGGGTAGTGGCATCAGCAGAAACACCTTGAGCAGGTTGCATCATCAGAAAACTCGCTGCACCAAAAGTCACAATGGCACTGTAGACCCAATGTCGCCCTGACTTATACATTTTGTAGCGGCGCTTTTCCTGTGAAAATGGCTTGACTCTGTTCATTTTTATTTCCTCCAATGGTATTTAAAGCAGTCGGTAGTAACCGGCGCCATCAGCGATATGTGTGTCAATAAGTGATCCAGTGAATCCTTGTTTGTAATTTAACCCGTTATAAAACTAATGTCAATCATAAGGTATAGAAAATTAACCTGGTTTAACGTTTTATTTAGTTATTACTGTAGGAGGTGAATAATTAAACAATTATAAAAATATTCAGATAGGTGTTTAACGAAATGGCTAGATTTATTTAACGATGGATAATCATAAAATAAACGAATCAACTAAATTATTTGTGTGATATAGATGGATACCATATGCGTATCACGATGAACAGACACTTGTTTTATGACAGGCGTTGCGCGAACTTTAAAAACTTTCAATCAGACAGAATAAAAATCAATGCCTTCAATCAAAAATTGGGTTCAATATCAGGTTCACTGTTACGAAAAAATGCTAAGTGCTGTTTCCAGCAATTAGCATTTTCTCTTGGCTGAGATTGAAGGAATACTGAACACAATAGTTTTTGTGGACGGCTTTCCCCTGTTTAAGAATTGACCTTGTGTTTCTCGCGTTTCTTCTTATCAGTGACAACTATCCCTAGCGTTGTCATCAGGCTGATGATGATGACCCCTAGAATTTGCAAGGCATTACGATGCGAATTCGCCATTTGTGGCAACTTGGAGCTGACACCGGATTGAGCGTCGTTTCTGGTACTCATGGCAGGTGTTGGGGCTGCGTTGATTTTGGTGGCTAGGTCATTGTCAGTGGTAGCATTTGGTACAGTGATCTTTGGAGCATCCTCGTCACCACCATTAGCGGTTGATTCAAAGGAATCCTTTCGCTCGGTTTTGATGGCAGCGTGCGCACTGACTTCCTTTTCATTATTTTTGTCGTCTTTAAATGCTCTCTTAGCTTTTGGTTCAGTGGTAAGTTCTGTAATTGCCGATTCAATGCCCTCTTTACTAGGCATTTTTTTCTTCCCATTTTCTGTTAAAACAGAAGCGAAGGCAGCGCCAATGTCGATCTTCTCGTCTGCGGTTGCTGTCAGAGCGGTATGACTGGCGTTAACTTTGTCGCTTGAGTCTGTGTCGGCTACTGAATCATGAGCTTCATGAATGACCGCTTGCGAAGAAGTCTCAGGTTTAGCAGCTTTTTCTTCGTTGATATCTTGAGGCACTTTGTCATTGAGAACCGCTGTTTTCACGAGGGTATCTTTGACTTCAGTGTCAGTCACTACTGAAGAGGAATCATTTTTAGGGGTAGTAGCGTCATCAAAAGAGACATTACCTTGAGCGTCTTCGATACTGTCAACAGCTGATTTCGCATCATTGGTGTCTTCAACTGCCTTATCATCATTGGGGGCCACTTCACCTTTAGATGCTTCGGTTTCGCTAAGGGCTTCCTGCGAAGAAATATCATTTGTAGCATCGTTGTCCTCGTTTGAAGTCACGTTGTCTTTAGACATTTTGGCATCACTAAGGACCGCTTCAAAAGAAGTATCTTCATCACCATCCGAAGTTGTCTCATCCCCAGGTTCCTTGGCTTCACTTGAAGTCACGTTGTCTTTAGACATTTTGGCATCACTAAGGACCGCTTCAAAAGAAGTATCTTCATCACCATCCGAAGTTGCCTCCTCCTCAGGTTCCTTGGCTTCACTGAAAATTTCCTCTGCCGAGATATCGTTTTCAACATCTTTATCTCCGTCTGGGAAAATGTTTTCGTCAGATTCTTTGGCTTCGCTAAGGACTGCTTCCGAGGAAGAGGTCTCTTCACTGTCGTTGCCGCCATCTGGGACTAAGTCATCTTTAGCTTTTTCAACTAAATCTTCGTCAACGACATGTTCTACAAAGGCATCTTCTGCAGAATTTTTGACTTCACGATCTTCACTTTGAGGATCCCGCGTATCATCAGAAGCCATTTCAGCACTAGCGTCAGTCGCGCCGTCGCCGTCATTAGCCGATTCCGTGCTTGAACTTTCAGGACTATCCGTCACCGTTTGATCTTCGAGATCAGACTCAGTCGGTTCAGAATTTTCCGTTACAGCAACTTTCTTGATCTTGAACACTTTGACGGTGCGGTTGCCGACTTGATCGACGGCTTCCAACCTGACAATGCTCGTACCAACGGGCAAAATATATCCGCGCTTAAACGGCACCGGGTCATATGGGTTCGTTCTGTTTGCGCCTGCCTCAGCTGTTGCCGCCGGTTGATGGATGTTGAAACCAGCACGAGCATGCTGGGTGAGGACATTGCTGCCGTTACTGTAAAGCCGATAGCCATCAACGTTATCGTCAATGGTGCCTTCAAGGGTAAAAATATCGGCACTGGTTTCGGCGGTGTAAACCCCGTTTGCGTCAACGGTCATGCCATCTGTGTCACTCACGGTCAATGTTGGTGATGTTGTATCTAAAATGATTTGAAGGAAGCCGTCAGTGGTCACTTTCTGACCAGTTGCGTTAATGGTCGTTAAGGCATAACCGACGTTCTTTTCTTCAGTTGATTTGAAAGGAACCGTGACGTCAAACGAACCATCTGCTGCGAGGATTGCCTGATTTTGCGGGTCACTCGGATTCGGCGTGGCAAAAATCTGCAAGTCGGTATGCGAAGGATCTTTAATTTTTCCTCTGATGTGAAGCAGTTGATGCTCGGCATCATAGCAATGACTGGCTTTGTCGACACCTACTAAAGTCAAGCTGTTGTCGTTCAGATCGGTAAACATCAAACCGCTTGTTGGTATGGCGCTTAGCAAGTTGTCCGAGAATTTCCGCCCCGGCAATGGTTCGGCACTGCTTAATCGCGTTGCAGCGTTTTTGGCCGTTGCTTCGTCATCAAAGCTTTCAGTTTTGGTGTTGTCATTGCTATAAGCGCCAGCGTCAGGATCGTGGAAAACCAACAGCGAAGGAATAGCCGGTGATTTGATGAAGGTTCCGAATTGTGGCTCATAAAGCGCATAAACGTCTAGGTTGGCATAGAAGTTGGGGTTTTCAACATCGAAAGTAGCGATGCCGGTGGTTTGGTCGCTTCTTTCAACATAGACATTGCCGGTGACACTATCTTTTAAAACGACAAGATAATCACCATCTTTAGGCACCATCACTTGAACCGTGTACTTGTCATCTTTGGTTCTGATTTCATAATTGCCATCCATTCTGAGTCCGTTACCATGAACAATCGGAATTGACCAGCGAACTTGTGGCGTCGGCGTGGTGTCCACTTCTGGCAGATACTCGCCGGCAACTGCTTGAATCGTCTGACGGCTGCTGTTGCCGGCCAAATCGGTGATAGTCAGCGTCAGTTTGCCATCGCCTGCCTCCAGCGCGTCAAGTTGATCGTCGCTTAGCTGATAGGCCACGGTACCGGTGTTTTTAGTTCCATCATTGCCAAGAGGGACTTCATAGGTTCGCAATCCGATGGCCAATACTGCGGCGCTATATTGGGTGAAGCCGACACCTTGATCTTCGTAATTGAAGGTGATGTCGCCATTGTCATAAGTGAAGTCCGTGATCGTCGGTTTGACGGTATCAATCGCAACAGGGAGATTAATACCTTGCCGATTTCTTATCCCAGCAGTATAGGTGGTGCCAACAAACTGGTAAACATAGCGACCATCTTCGGCAGTCACCAACTTGCCTGTTGCTCGATCATAAACTTTACCGTCCCATTTGAAACCATCAGGATGGTGCCGCATACTATCAGACAAGGTCAAATCCGTATTATAGTTAGTATCTTGCACGTAATGTGACTTAGCGGTGTCATTTTCAAGATCAATGACCCGGACAAGATGACCGTCTGTGTCTAGAATTTGGGCGGCGACCTGTTGAAGATTTTGTTTAACAAAAATGCGCGGGATGACGGCATCTGAAACCCCATCGTTATTGGGGGAAAATGCCACTTTATTGTCTTTTGCAGAGGCGGCAACGGTTTCCCAATTAACGTTATAACTACCGCTGTTAACAATGTCGCTTAAGGTGAGCGGATCGGCAATGCCCAGTGGGTAATTATTTTCATCAAGCAAATAGCTGCCTGTAAAAGTACTTCGACCTTCATTAGCAGCATTATCAAAGACGACTTCTGCATTGGTTGAGCCATAAAAACCCATGTAAGGCATGGAAATGGATTGACTGTCGTCCGCAGCTTTGAAGGAGATGAAGCCTTCAATGACTTGATGCAGCCGGACAGTTTGATCTAGGGTCAACGTGAAGGCCACGGTTTGTGACGCGCCTGCTTTCAAAGTGAAAGTTGGCGTTGCGGTTGTTAGTGTCGCACCTGGCAAGGCAACAGCATAAATGCCATTAGTGTGGGCGGTGTCAAAGGTTTGCGTGAGGGGATGGCCGGGCACAACCGTATAAGTTTGATCGGTTGTGCCGTGGTTGGTCAACGTGATAGTAAACGTTGGTGCTGCCTCGAATTGTTGCAAGGAAACGGAACCGGTTTGATCAGTACCTTCTGCCGTCACCGTTAAACCGCTGGCTTTGGCGACATCAATTTGACCAGCCCCTTGACGTCGTGGTGAGACAAAGTTGCCCGGATAATCATGATCCATCATAGGGGCAGCAGCATTCATGAGCGCTAATTTGACAGCTTTGACGAGTTCAGCACCAGTTAGCTTAGTTGTTTGCTTGAGATGCTGCATAACGAGTAAGCCAGCACCTGCTGCATAAGCACTGGCAGCCGCGGTGCCGCTCTTGGTCGCTAACGTGTTGTTTTTGCCAATCGAGACGGATTTTTCACCAGGTGTCGTGAGATCTGGTTTCAGTTTATAGTCAGTAGTTGGTCCCCAAGACGAGTTATACGCCATGGCGGATTTAGTTCCCAGTGCTGAATTTTCCGAAGCAATAGTGAGGGCACTAAGGCCGCCACCTGTCAGCGAAAGCGTGCTATCATTTGTCGTGATATAACCAGCCGTAGTGCCGCCGGGGACGGAGGTGCCGTGAATCGCCATGGCATTACCGTTGTTACTTGTGGTTTTGATGACAAGGACGCCATGATCGGTAGCAAATTGAATCGCCGCTTGATCTTCAGCAGTGGGATCTTCAACATCGACAGTCTTGACCAGCGATAGATAAATCACATCTGCACCTAGCGCGACCGCGTCATACACCGCACGGGCAACGTTATTTGTGGTCAGTGATTTTGCTTGGCCCAAAACCTTCATGCTTAGGATCTGTGCTTCCGGCGCGACCCCGAGGATATAGCGGCCATCTGGTCTTTCTTGTCCATTCCCGGCGATAATGCCGGCTACTTGTTCACCTTGAATATGATTATCTAAATGCAGATTAGTATTGCTATTGGTGGTGTAGTCATAGAAAAAAGGCAGCTTGTCATTGAGATAGGTACCATAGCCGTGACTAGCAGCAAAGTCGGCAATGGTTTCTTTTGAAATCTTGGCCGTCGTGTTGTCGCTTAGTCGCAACATATCATGCGGTTCAATGGCGCTATCAATGACGGCGGCAACCATGCCTTGTCCTTTAATATTTTCATCCCAAAGCGGTTGCACATTCCCTTTGGTTAAAACGGCCTGATTAATCGGTGGTTTGGCTGGCGCAGGTGTTGGCTTTGTTTGGACCGCAGATCGCGGAGAAGCGGTTGGCGCCATGACTGGTGACGCTGGTGTTTCAACAGGCACAGTGACTTTAACTTTATCGGTTGCAACAGGTGCAGTTTTTGGCGTAGCGGTTGGTGTTGCTGATACGATCGATGCGGCATGGCTGTCAAACACTGCCTTCGAATGGTCAGCCGGTTTTGTTGAAGGCGCTTCGACTTGATTGGCCGCTGATGTTGGCTGAGTTTCAATTGCGGGGGCCGCTGGTTTGTCAACGCTGGACTGGGGGTTATCAGTGGGAGTCGGTGATGCGGTAACGGGCTGTTTGTCTTTGAGTTCGGTATGCGATTTGGCAAGCGTCGTCGCGCTGGCAGTCGGTGATGCTTCATCAGCAAAAACGGTTTGCGTTGGCTGAAACATCAGAATGCCAGCTCCGCCTAAAACAGCAATGGCACTATAAATCCAATGCCGTCCCGCCTTATACATCTTATAGCGGCGTTTTTCCTGTGAAAAGGGATTCAGTTTGTACACGTTATTTCCTCCGGTAGTCATTAAAACAAAATCTTGAAAAGTGAGTTGTAGCAGCTCTAGAGAAGCGAGTGTCTTGCTCATTTTCTCTCATGTCTGTAATTTATCCTGAGATAAAACTAATGTCAACCATTAGAAAAATAAAATAAATTGGTTTTAGTATGTTAGCTAGTTGTTAAAATAAACAATTCGCATTATATTAATTGACTTTTAATCGACAATTGAATTTCTAAATAACTGAGGATCTTAAAGGTTATTTAGCAGCATTTAAAAATTGAATTATCGTTAATATCTGCGGACACGATCAGTTGAGAAACGGCCTGACACGCAAGTTCAATAACCGTATTTTCACGCATGTAATTTTTTTAAGTCGCTGAGCCGATTTTTGGCGAAAAGAAATAAGTCTGTCGATTTCAACCGACACCGTGAGCTTTTCGATACTTGGCAACCCCGTAACCGTCTGGCTTGGCGTATAATGAGCGTAATCTTACAATTCGAGGAGGAAATTATGACTGAAGCAACGCATTTTTATCAGGCATTTCAACCGGCACATTATGAGCTTTACTTGGCTATTAACCGGGCAAACAAAACGATTACCGGGAAAACAACGATTACTGGTGAGGCGAAGCAAACCGCGATCGCCCTTCATCAAAAGTATCTGAAGGTGAGTGCCCTTCAGGCCGATGGTCAGGATGTACCGTTTACGATTGATGATCCTGCAGAAGCGATTCGCATCACTTTGCCCCAATCCGGAAAGGTGACGCTGACGATTGACTACACGGCACCATTGACGGATACCATGATGGGGATCTATCCGTCTTATTACGAAGTTGATGGAGTCAAAAAGCAGATTATTGGGACACAATTTGAGACAACCGCTGCCCGTCAGGCTTTTCCAAGCGTTGATGAACCTGAGGCCAAGGCGACATTTGATTTGGCTATCAAATTCGACGAACAGCCGGGTGAGACGATCATCAGCAATATGCCGGAAATTCGCGAAGAAAATGGTGTGCATTACTTTGACACCACCGTGCGGATGTCGACTTATCTGATCGCGTTTGCTTTTGGCGATCTGCAAAATAAACAAACCACGACTAAGAGCGGTGTGAAGATTGGCGTTTTTGCTACCAAGGCCCACAAACCAAACGAGTTAGACTTTGCTTTGGACATTGCCAAGCGGTCGATTGAATTCTATGAAGACTTCTATCAAACCCCATACCCATTGCCGCATTCTTGGCAGTTGGCACTACCGGACTTTTCGGCTGGCGCGATGGAAAACTGGGGATTGGTCACCTATCGTGAAGCGTTGCTGACGATTGATCCGGACAATACCTCCCTCGAAACCAAGCAACGCGTGGCAACGGTGATTGCGCACGAATTGGCCCATCAATGGTTTGGCGATTTGGTAACCATGAAGTGGTGGGATGATTTGTGGTTGAATGAAAGTTTCGCCAACATGATGGAATATGTCGCAGTGGATGCCTTGCAGCCTGATTGGCATATCTGGGAAGCTTTCCAAACCCTTGAAGCACCAATGGCCTTGCAACGTGATGCAACAGATGGCGTGCAATCGGTTCACGTGCAGGTGGAAGATCCCGCCGAAATCGATTCCTTGTTTGACAGCGCCATTGTTTATGCAAAAGGTGCGCGGATGCTTGTCATGGTGCGAGCACTGATTGGCGACGATGCGCTTCGGGCTGGCTTAAAAGCTTACTTTGAAGCTCACAAGTTTGGCAATGCAGCCGGCGCTGATTTATGGACGGCATTAGGTAAGGCGTCGCATCTGGACGTTGGCAAAATTATGCAGTCATGGTTGGAGCAACCGGGCTATCCAGTTGTCACTGCAGCTGTGGTGGACGGCAAGCTGACCTTGTCGCAACAGCAATTCTTCATTGGTGCTGGCAAAGATGTCGGCCGCCAGTGGCAGATCCCGCTGAATAGCAACTATGCTGTGGCACCCCAAATCTTTGCCGAGAAAAAGGTTACGCTTGGCGACTATGCGCAATTACGCAAGGAAAATGGCAAACCATTCCGCGTCAATGTTGGCAACAACTCGCATTTCATTGTTCAGTACGATGAACAATTGATGACCGATATTCTAGCCAATGTGGATCAGCTGAATGCGATTGACCAGCGGCAGATTATCCAAGACCTGCGGCTGCTAGCTGAGGGTCGTAAGAATTCATACGGCAATATTGTGCCATTGCTGCCGCGGTTTGCTGCGAGCCACAGCGCGATTGTCATGGATGCTTTGTTCCGCGTAGCTGGCGACTTGAAGAAGTTTGTAGCACCTGATTCAGACGCTGAAAAGCAGTTACAGGCATTCTTTGACAAGCTCAGTGCTGGACAGCTTGATCGCCTTGGATGGACGCCGAAAGCTGATGAAAGCATTGATGATCAGTTGACCCGTCCATACATCCTGAGCATGGCGTTATATGCTAAGAATCCAGACGCGATTGCGCAAGGACATGAGTTGTTTACAGCTAATCAAGCACAATTGGTTGCTTTGCCAGCTGACATCCGGATGTTCGTTTTGGAAAATGAAGTGAAGCATTTTGGCAATGCAGACTTATTTGATCAGCTGCTAAAAGCCTACACGCAAACGACAGATTCCAGTTATAAAGCTGATATTCTGGCTGCGTTGACCAGTACAACTGATCCAACGCAAATTGCCAAATTGGTTGATAAGTTTGAGGATGCCGACACGATTAAGCCACAGGATCTGCGTTCATGGTTCCGCGGGGTTCTGAATAACCATGCTGGCGAGCAAGCTGCGTGGGACTGGATTCGCAATGAATGGCAGTGGCTTGAAAAAACCGTTGGCGGCGATATGGAATTCACGACCTATATCACTGTGATCGCTAGCGTTTTCCGTACGCCTGAACGATTGACGGAGTTCAAGGCCTTCTTTGAACCAAAGCTGCAAACACCGGGTCTGACGCGGGAGATCACTATGGACACCAGTGTGATTGCCAGTCGCGTCAGCCTGATTCAATCTGAGCAACAGGCTGTTCAGGCTGCTGTGGCAGAAGCTGTTAAGTAAAGATTTTTAATCCAATATCTGCAAACCGTCACTTTGAAAATAGGTGGCGGTTTTTCTGTGTGACATGCAGGAACATAACTTATAACTGACGAATAAGGGCGAATAACTATCCGTATTGGGTAGTATTGCGAAAAATATCATAAGTTGTTTGACTTTTCTGTTTCATGAATAATTTGATGGGGTATGAAGACACCAGTGCCAAGGCGGAGCTGTCGTAGGCCAGATGGGGCTCAGCCGTGCAAACAACACAGCGACTGGGCTTGTCGCTGATGTTGTTAGGCGACTTCGAGACCGGTTTTTGGGCTCGAAGCGCCGTCACAGCTCTAGCTACGCGTCGGCAGCCCCATCTGACCGGAGATTGCGGAGTTTGGCACGGCATGGCGTCTTTAGCCAATTGATTTTCCTGCGATTGTTGGCCACGAAGATAAAGCCCAACGCTCATTTCACATTTTTCATAGCTTATAATGGTTAATTCACAACGTTAATTTAAGAAAAATCTAATCCTCATCTATACAATTTCACGGGAAAGAAAACGGGTTAAACCGTTACACTGAAAAGCGAGTCGCTGTTGATTGATGGACAGGCGGCTGTTTGGAGGGATTTTTAGTGGCAGATACAAAGAAACAACTGCGCTGGTATAACGTGGCGTTAATTGCATTCGTCTCGGTCTGGGGCTTAGGCAATGTGTTCAACAACTACGCTCAGCAAGGCCTTTCCGTCGTGACAAGCTGGATTTTGATCATGGCGATTTACTTTGTGCCATATGCTTTGATTGTTGGTCAACTCGGCTCCACCTTTAAGGATCAAGCCGGTGGGGTTAGCTCGTGGATCAAAGAAACCGGTACGGTCAGGTTGGCCTATTATGCTGCTTGGACCTATTGGGTTGTTCATATTCCATACTTAGCTCAAAAGCCGCAAGCCATTCTGATTGCGTTGAGCTGGTTGTTTAAAGGCAACGGCAATTTCGTGAATACCGTCTCTTCAATGACCGTATCCTTAATTTGTTTAGCACTCTTCTTGCTATTTTTATGGCTGTCGTCACGTGGGTTAACCACTTTGAATCGCATCGGCAGTATGGCAGGTACGGCGATGTTCTTGATGTCGATTTTGTTTATCATTTTGGCTGTCACTGCACCGCTCATGGTCAAAGGCGTGCATGTGGCCACACCGGATATGGGCGACATTCATACCTACTTGCCGAAGTTTGATCTGAATTACTTCACCACTATTTCGATGCTGGTTTTTGCGGTTGGCGGCGCGGAAAAAATTTCTCCGTACGTCAATAACACGAAACATGCGGCCAAGGAATTTCCAACGGGGATGCTAGTGCTTGCCGGGATGGTTGCCTTTTGTGCCTTGCTCGGGTCATTTGGCATGGGCATGTTGTTTAACAGCAACCAGATTCCCACCGATTTGATGGCCAATGGACCGTATACCGCCTTCGCGATGCTGGGCAGTTATTATCATGTTGGCAATATTTTCGTCATTCTCTATGCCATCGCCAACGCGCTCGCTTCCATTTCAGCCTTAGCTTTTTCGATTGACGCGCCGCTGAAAATGCTGCTAAGTGATGCTGATCCGCATTTTATTCCAAAGAAGCTGAGTCATCTGAATAAAAAAGGCACGCCGATCAATGGTTACTGGCTGACAGGGATTCTAGTCAGCTTGCTGATTATTGTGCCAGCGCTTGGTATTGGCAATATGAACGAGCTGTATAAGTGGTTGTTAAATCTGAACTCAGTCGTGATGCCGTTACGCTACTTGTGGGTTTTCCTTGCCTATTATTTGCTTAATAAGCATTTGGAAAAATTCCAAGCAGAGTACATGTTTGTTAAAAACAAACACGTGGGCATGATTATAGGCGGATGGTGTTTTCTTTTTACCGCTTTGGCCTGCTTGTTGGGAATGTTGCCGAAAATCAATTATCTCAACGATCCAGGGACTTGGTGGTTCCAGATGGGCTTAAACATCATTACGCCAGTTATTTTCCTGGCATTGGGACTTATTTTGCCGTTCATTGCGCGACGGGATGAAGCTCGGTTACTTTAGTAAATAAAAATTGATCATAGTAAAAAAAGTCTGTGTTGGCATGCCGAAGGTTCGGGTGTCAGCACAGACTTTTTAGTTAACGCTTTTACATTGAAGCTGAATGCATCACTTAATTGCCGCTTTTTTCGCGCAGCATGTCACTGATGACGATCTGATTGACCGTGTTCCAAACCATGTGACCGACTGCTTCGGATAAGTGTTCCTCAACCGGTTGATCTTTAGCGGCAGGCACAATTTTCAGTGCCGGCATTGCCCACAAATGGGCACCTGCCCAAACGCCCAGGCCCCACATACTGCCATAGCCAAGTTTAAAAAGCGGTACATAATGGCCGGCGACAGCATAAAGCGCACCGAGGCTTGATGAGAAGCCGAAGTGTATGAGGAGGCTGACCCAAGGAATCTGATGGTCTGAATAAGTGTAAGTTGCATGGGTTTGTGCTGCGGTGAGACCGTGTTGCTGCAGGAATGTTTGCGGCGGATTGGTTGCGTCACGTTCAGGTGTCCGCGGCGGCAAAATATTTTCCCAGCCTAATTTGACAAGTCCTGATACTAAACCGGCAACGGCGCCAACCGCGGCAAGCTTCATGACAGATGTTTTTGTTTGTGTACGCATGCAATGACCTCCTTGAAAATGTCTTGAACACTTCCATTTTAGAACAGCGACAGGCATTTAGCATGGTCCGATCTTATTAGTTTTGGCTTTCCGTTAAAATGGCGCGAACTTGATTAGTGCACCGCAGCCTTTAACGAATAATAGCGCCAGACTATTGACCTGATGCGTCAGGCACACTTTACTGGCGAATGTCCGCATGATGGGCATGAACAAAGTCAATGAAGTCTTTGGCGGCTGGGGATTGGTAGTGATCTTTTAAAGTTGCCATATAAAAAATACGCTGCCAAGTTGGAAAACTAAGCGGAATGATTTTAACGGGTAGCGTTTTAAGAAGTGGCATATTGGGGACAACGGCGATGCAGAAGCCGTTTGCAACGAGACCCGCGACGGCTTCATCCTCTTCAATGGCGTACACACTGTGTGGTTGGCCGCCGCATTCGGCAAAAAGCTGGCGGATGATGGGCGCGAGGCCGCTTCTTTTGGAGAAGGTGACTTGATCGAAGGCCAAGGTTTCACTAAGTTCAATCTGGTTGCGAGTAGCCAAGGGATGATCAGTCGGCGTGATCACGACGAGTGCCTGAGAAGCAATTGGAAAATAGGCAATATCCTCTTGCTCGTCAACTTTTGAGCAAAAGCAAATATCATAATGTTTAGCGCGTAAACCTTGAATAATTTGTGGTGATAGCCCGTTTTCGTTCGTGAATTCAAAACGGACATCTTGTTGGCTGTTTTGTAAGAATTCGCGTACCATGCCAGGGACCCAGCGTGTGCTGAGGGTACGTAAGGCGGCCAGTTTAATCACCGTTTGCTCGTTGTTTTGGTGTTGCAGCTGTTCAATGCCGCTATCGAGGATGGTTAGCGAGTGATCCACAATGCGACTGAACTCGCGGCCTTCCGAAGTTAAAACAACGTTGCGTCCTTGTCGCACAAACAAGGCAAGGCCCAGTTCGGCTTCAAGACCATGAATGGCATTGCTCAGGCTGGGCTGGGTGATGTTTAACTGGCGGGCAGCACGGGTATAGTTCTGTGATTTGGCTAATGTAACGAAATATCGCAGATGAAAAAGGTTCATTTTGGTCCTCCTATGAAGGCTTAACCTGAACGATAGCCTCCAGCTATAAGCACCCTCATTATAATGAATTAGAAGTCGCTTGTGCAACCGTATACAATTCAATTTGTAAACAAGATTGAAAAATTAATCACAAATCATTTTGGGAGGCACTATCATGACACTTACTCATCCAATTACCGTTAGTTCATGGACATTAGGCGACCAATGCAAATTCGAAGATCGCGTTAAAGCAGCCGCAAAAGCTGGGTACGATGGCATCGGCTTACGCGCCGAAACCTACGTCGATGCGCTGAATGAAGGCTTAACTGATCAAGGGATTCTCGACATTCTTGATCAGTATCATATCAAGTGCACCGAGGTTGAATACATCGTGCAATGGTGTGAAGAACCGCGGACATACGAGCAAAAATATAAGGAGCAAACCTGTTTCCATATGTGTCACTTGTTTGGCGTTGAACATATCAACACCGGTTTGATGGAAAGCTATCCAGTTGACTTCACGGCCAAGAAGTTGCAGGAACTGGCACATCGCGCAGCTTTGGCTGGTAATCTCATCATTGCCCTCGAACCGATGCCATATAGCGGCATGCCAGATTTGAAGAAGACTTGGGCGATTCTCCAAGGCGCCGGTGCTCCGAATGTGATGATGTTGTTAGACATGTGGCACTGGGTTCGAGCAGACCAGCCGTTCGACTTGCTGACGAAGGAACAAGCTAAGCGCGTTATCTCAATTCAACTTGATGATGCTTACAAGCGGCCATATGCAAAGTCCATTTTGCGTGACGAGTCGATGCACGATCGCTTAGCACCGGGAACTGGGTTTGAAGATCGGACTGAAAAGTTTATCAAGATGATTAAAGAGGCTGGCGTGGATCCAAAAGTGATTGGTGTTGAAGTCATTTCTGATCACTACATGGCCAAAGGGATTGACTGGGTTGCCAAATATACTTACGACACCACGGTGAAAACCTTGCAGGCGGCATGGCCGGAAATTTTGAAGGAAACTGTTGCGACACACTAAAAGGAGCGTAATTTTTATGGCTGATTGGTTAGGTTTGAAAGACAAAGTTGTCGTTGTCACTGGTGCTGTTGGCGGTATGGGCACTCATTTTTGCGAAGCCTTTGCAGAGCATGGGGCGAAGCTTGTCTTGGTTGATATTAAGAAAGATGCGATTCAGACAGCAGCTAAGAAGTTAGCTGATCAATATGGCGTTCAAACATTAGCAGTGGCAACCGATACGACAGATGAAGATGAAGTCGATGCTGCGGTGCAAGCGGTTGTGGCTGAGTTTGGCAAAGTGGATATTCTCGTGAACACGGCCGCTATCTTGCGCTTTTCACCGTTTGAGGACTTGCGTTTGGATGAGTGGAAGACGGCTGTGAATATTAATTTGACTGGTTATTTCTTGATGTCACAACGATTTGGTCGGCAAATGATTGCCCAACATCATGGGACGATGGTGCATATTTCAACGGTTGCGGCTGATTTCCCAGAGACATACAGCGGGGCGTACAGCACAACCAAAGCTGCGGTCAATATGTTATCGAAGCAAATGGCCGCTGAATGGGGACAGTTTGGGATTCGCAGCAACTGTGTCATGCCATGTCTGGTGAAGACCCCGATGTCGGCTGATTTTTACAAGGATCCTAACGTGTTGGACGGCCGTGAGCACTTAGTTGCCAGTCGCCGGATTGGCAACTTGGATGACATCGCTAATGCTGTCCTTTACTTGAGCAGTGACCGTTCCGATTACACAAACGGTGATGAACTGCGAGTTGATGGCGGGCTGGGCATCATGATGCAAGATATGATTCCGAAGCCGGGTGGTCGGCGTGAATACGCGATTAAAGCGCACCAAGCTGCCAAGTAATTTGCAATATTGATAGAAGCAACTTGATCGCACCTTGGGTCAGGTTCTTCTTTTCAAAATGCTCGTGAAAATATGAACTTAATGGAGGCACTGAACATGGAGACGTGGATTTCTGGAACGACTGGTTTGTTGTGTTTGCTGGGCAGTCCGGTTGGTCATTCTGGCTCGCCAGCAATGTATAACTTCAGTTTTCAAAAGCAAAAAATTGATGCAGCTTATGTGGCGTTTGACGTGACCAAGGGGCAGATGCCAGAAGCACTGAATGCCATGCGCCTTTTCAAAATGCGCGGCGGCAACGTCACGATGCCGTGTAAAAATGTAGCAGCAACTTTGATGGACGAGTTATCGCCTGCTGCCAAGATCATTGGTGCGGTGAATGTCGTTGTGAATGATGATGGCAAATTGATCGGTCACATCACGGATGGCATCGGATTTGTTCGGAATTTGCAGGAACACGGAATTGATATCAAAGGCAAGCATTTGGTGGTATTAGGTGCTGGTGGCGCCGCGACTGCCATTCAAGTCCAAGCGGCGTTAGATGGTGCGAAACAGATTACCATCTTTAATCGCCAGGATGAATTCTATTCACGTGCTGAATCGACCGCCAAGAAGTTGGCCGAGGCAGCGCCTGCTGTCAAAGTAGATGTGGTTCAGTTGGAAAATACTGACAGGCTCAAAGCAGCGATTGCGGACGCCGATATTCTTGTCAACGCAACTACTGTCGGCATGAAACCAGACGATGGGGTTTCCCTTGTTGATCCGAGTTTCCTACGCGCAGATTTGGTGGTGGCCGACACGGTATACAATCCTTTGAAGACAAAGTTGATTGAAGATGCTGAAAAAGTTGGCGCAAAAACAGCACCGGGTAAAGGCATGCTACTTTGGCAAGGCGCAGCCGGATATCAATTGTGGACTGGTCAGGACATGCCGGTGAAGGCATATCAGGCATTTGAAGAAGAGCGTGAACCAGACCGGTCTCTGGTGTAGGGAACACGTTTAAAAACGGAGGCAACTTGAACGATGAAAACCAAACGTAATCATTTTTTGCCGGGTGCACTGGCACTGTATTTTTCCTATGCGATGCTGGGAATCGCATCTTCCATTCTAAGTCAGTATAAGGCGCAGTTTGCTTCGAATTGGGGTGCGCAACAACTGAGCAATGGCACCGTTGACGTCAGCATGGTCGTGTCAGTGATTGCGGCGTTCGGGTTAGGTCGCTTGATTGCCTATCCGTTTGCCGGGCCAGTGTCGGATCATTTTGGCCGGAAGGTTTCTGGGACGATTGGGATCGGGTTGTATGTGATCTTCTTCATCGGCATCATCACGGTCAATAGTTTCTGGGCGGCTTATCTCATCGGTATTCTTAATGGGATGGCGAATTCATTTTTGGACACCTGTGTTTCCCCGAGTCTCATGGAAATGTTTCCGGAATCGGCGTCAATTGCCAATCTTCTGACAAAATTCGCTGTGGTCACCGCGCAGTTTATTTTGCCGTTCTTCATTGGCGGCGTTGCGGCGGCTGGCCTGTCATTTCGGACGATCTTCATCATCTGCGGCGTGGCGCTGGCTGCCGATGCCATTGCCATTATCGTTTTCCCATTTCCTAAGCGGGAAAAACCACAGCTGAATGCAGCTGGCACGCCTGAAAAAATGCATTTTTCAATTGGGTCTGTGGCGGCCATTTTAATTGGCTTCACCAGTTCGACCACCTTCATGGTTTGGTTGAATTGCAACCAGGAACTAGGGGCGGCTTACGGGGTTAAAAATCCAGCAACGCTGCAATCGTTATACGCCGTTGGTGCTGGGATTGCGGTGTTGCTGACGGCTCGTCTGATCAAAGCCGGGTTAAAAGAAAGCACCGTTTTGATCCTGTATCCGACGATTGCGGTGGTCATGTTAGCCTTGTGCTACTTTGTGCAGACGCCGGTCATTCTTTTCATTGGTAGTTTTGTGATTGGTTATGCCGCGGCTGGCGGTGTGTTGCAACTTGCCACCTCAACAACTATCAGTTTCTTCCCCAGTCATAAAGGCACGGCGACTTCGCTGGTCATGATTGCTTCGAGTATTGCCAACTATGCGGTGTTATCCGCCGCTGCCGGGTTGACCAAGGCCTTTGGCGATGCGGCACCACGGATGATCATTCTTTTGAATATTGTCATCACGATTGTCGGCATCGGTTTAGCACTGGTCGTGAAGACGCAGGAAAAGCACGTGCTAGCAGTTTCACAAGTCCATTAGTAAAAAGGAGTTCGGAACATGTCATTAAAAGATGAAATTGACGGTCACACCGTTTTAGCTGGTTTACTGGCGCATCCTGCTGGCCACTCGATGTCGCCAGCAATGTACAACGCAACATTTGAAAAACTTGGGTTAAATGATGCCTACCTGTCCTTCGATGTTGATGCACCTGAATTGGCACACGCCTTGCAAGCCATGCGCAGCCTGCATTTTTTGGGTGGTAATTTGTCGATGCCGAATAAGCAAAAGGCCATACCGTTGTTGGACAAACTATCGCCGGCCGCAAAATTGATCGGTGCCGTGAATACCATTGTCAATGACCACGGGGTGCTGACCGGCCATATCACCGATGGCACAGGCTTCATGCAAGCACTGAGCAACGATGGCTTGGATATTCGCGGCGAGCAAATGACACTGGCAGGAGCTGGCGGTGCGGGGACAGCGATTGCGATTCAAGCAGCTTTGGACGGTGTCCGGGAAATCAACATTTTTAATCGTCGTGATGCTTCGTGGCAAAATGCCGAACGTAATGTGACCATCATTAATGACCAAACGCAAGGCCATGCGACATTGTTTGCACTCGATGATCAACCGGCGTTAAAGGCTAGCATTTCGGATTCAGTTATCTATGTTGATGCGACACCCGCGGGGATGAAGCCGCTAGAAACTGTTAGTAATGTGCCTGATGGCGATTGGTTTACGTCAGAGACGATCGTGTTTGATACGGTCTATGCACCGCGCGAAACCAAGCTTATGCAGCTCGCTAAAGAAGCCGGTGTGAACCACGTGTATAACGGCATTAACATGCTGATCAATCAAGGCGCTGCCGCCTTCCATCTGTGGACAGGCCTACAAATGCCAGTTGATTATATTCGCGAGACGGTGTTTGGTGAACCGGCGGCAGTCGCGCACTCGTAAGCAAGAAGACGAATTCAAGCAGTCAGCCACGCGCTTAAAATCGTCATTTCGACAAATCAAAAAAGAAGATAATCTTGTAAAAAAGCCCTGATGCCAGTGGCACACTGACATCGGGGCTTTTTGCATTCTGTGGCCATGTGCCAACGTTTTCTAAGCTGACTGAGTGGGCATGCGGTCACCTGCTAATTGAATAAAAAGTATTCGCGAATATATCAACGTCAAAGGTTGTTATTGGCCTTACATTTAGTTAGTATATAAGTACTGAAAGGGAGGATACTATGAAATACCTCATTGAATTCAAACGATGTTGGCACCAGTCGAACGGTCAGGGTATCCACCTGATGTGTCCGGGCAAATGACCACATGTGGGATTTCTTACCCACGGTCACGCGCAAAGTTTCTTTTAAGGTTAATTAGTCATTATGAGGGAATAGGAGGTGAACCTTGGAAAAATCGCCACTCAAGATCGGTATTTTGAACGTCATGCATGATAAGGCTGACACCAAAACTCGGCTACAGCATGTTTTGACGCACACTGACATACCGGTCGATTTGCATTTTTACTACCCCATGACCCATTACGCCGGACGGACGGTGCCGGAAGCGGTCAGTTCAATCCTCGATCCGCTGGACATTCATGAGGTAGCGACGATGGATGGGTTCATCATCACCGGTTCGCCGATTGAAACCTTGGAATTTGATCAAGTGCATTATATCGCCGAAGTTCGAACCTTGTTGAAAACGTTAAGTCAGCATGTCCCTAATCAGCTCTATCTTTGCTGGGGTGGGATGGTTGCATTGAATTACTTTTTTGGCATCAGCAAGCTAATCTTGCCGCATAAACTTTTTGGCGTTTATCCGCAAACCATTCTTGAGCCGCACCCACTTTTGAAGGGACTCAAAAATGACTTCAAGTCGCCGCATGCACGCTATGCCGAAATGGATGTCCGCGGTATTCATGCCGATCCGCGGCTCACGATTAACGCGACAACGACGAAGGGCAAACTCTTCATGGTGACCGAACCGACTGATACGCAAACTTTCGTCTTTTCACACATCGAATACGATCGGTGGGGATTGGATTCAGAATACAAGCGTGAAGTCGCTGCTCATCCAGAGATCGACTATGTTCGCGCTAAACATTATTATCATCACAAAAATGATTACTATCATCCCAAGTTCAATTGGAAGAAAACGCAACGAACGATTTTTGACAATTGGATTCAACATGTCGCGGATCATCGCAATGACAATCATTAGGAAAATCAATCAACTAATATGGAGGCTTTTAATATGGTGACAGCAGCAGATAATATTACCGGTTTGATTGGCAACACCCCTTTGCTTAAGCTAAATCGTGTCGTCCCAGAAGATGCAGCAGATGTTTATGTGAAGCTTGAATTCTTTAATCCCGGCGGTTCTGTCAAAGACCGAATTGCCTTGGCCATGATTGAAGATGCCGAATACAAGGGCGTTTTGAAGCCAGGCGGCACCATTGTTGAACCAACATCTGGCAACACTGGCATCGGCTTGGCTTTGGTCGCCGCGGCTAAAGGCTACCACCTGATCATCACGATGCCAGAAACGATGAGTGTTGAACGTCGTGCGTTAATGCGGGGCTATGGCGCCGAATTGATTCTGACACCAGGGGCGGATGGCATGCCGGGTGCGATTAAAAAAGCTCAGGCACTCAGCAAGGAAAATGGTTACTTCTTGCCGATGCAGTTCCAAAATCCGGCTAATCCGGATGTGCACGAGCGCACCACCGGTCAAGAAATCATCCGTTCTTTTGATGGCGGCACCCCAGACGCCTTCGTTGCCGGCGTCGGCACAGGTGGCACGTTGACCGGGGTTGGCCGGGCGTTGCGGAAAATCAACCCGCAGGTGCAAATTTATGCACTTGAAGCAGCTGAGTCACCAATGCTCAAAGAAGGGCACGGCGGCAAGCATAAGATCCAAGGTATCTCCGCTGGCTTCATCCCAGACGTTTTGGATACCAACCTATACCAAGACATTATTGAAGTCACCAGCGACCAGGCCATCGACATGGCTCGTCACGTTAGCCACGAAGAAGGCTTCCTGCCAGGTATCTCTGCCGGCGCCAATATTTTCGGTGCCATTGAAATTGCTAAGAAACTTGGCAAAGGTAAGAGTGTGGTAACAGTCGCGCCGGATAATGGTGAACGGTACTTGTCAACGGACCTGTTTAAGTTCGAAGATTAAAGGTACAATTTTACAGCTGGCATTGATGAAATAGAACATGAAATGAAAGTGGCTCGGTATCTGACAAAGGTCAGCTATCGGGCCACTTTTATATGGATAAAAATTATATGGACCATTTGATAAACTAATTAAATGCAAGTATGCATCAACTGATGATCATGGGCATCAGTCCGTGATTCTTTCTTTACTTTAGTCATGATGATCAAGACGGGTTCCTTTGAAAATGACGGCTTGAATTTTTGGCTCTTTCTGCAACAGTCGCCATGTATAGACCAGACTAGCTGTGGCTGACATGATCATGATGTTCCATGTGCTTGAGGAAAAGTTCTTCCATACGAAAAGATCTTTTTCAATCTCCTCACTAAGTTCCGATAAAACATCCACATGCCATCCTGATAGCAACGCAAACCCAAGACCATAAATAAAGATCACGATCCAGCCTACCAAATATTGCCATCCGTGGCGAATTTCAATGATAGGAAGGCCATTGACATCAGGTTTTTGAGAAACGTGGATTTTTAGACCAGTTGTTTGAAACCAGCCCAGAATGGCACCAATCAAGATGGTTACCGCAAGTGCCAAAAAGGTAGGCCGCTTGTGAGAAACTAATAATATACCGGTCACTAAGGTATAAGCGGGTATGATAACTAATGTTAACCGTGAGATTCTTTCGAAACGAAAGACATGACGAGTGAAGAAAAACAATGCAGCAATGAGTAGTATTATTTGTGACATAGGGGGCCTCTTATTCAGGATTATAAAGGTAGAACTTAATTTTCAAAGTTTACTGCTTTGAAGATTTCGAAGCAATAGGACGATGCAAATTATTCGAGAATGGCTATAATGGGAGTTATAAGTCTCCATGGTGCAACGGATAGCATAATGGTCCTCGAAACCACAGATCCGGGTTCGAATCCCGGTGGAGGCATTATTTAGCTTTCTTTAGGTTATTTTAGATTTTTAAAAAGCTTATGTATCAATATTTACAGCAATTTAGGTATCTTTAGAGTTACTTTGTTTTTATTTTTCGGGGGACAAAAAGGGGACAAACACAATCATAGCTGATCCATGAATAACACGGCCTTATGTGCTTCTTGTTTTCTCTGTGAGTCTAACAAATGACCATAGACTTTCATCGTAATAGTCACGTCTGAATGACCCAACCGCTTTGAAATATAATAGATGTCGACGCCTTTGCTGATCAAGTAGCTGACGTGGCTATGACGCAACCCGTGAAAGGTGATCTGCTTATCTTCAGGGATCCCAGCTTTGTTCTGAATGACGTGCAGGGCTTTGTTACATGCGCTGTCTGTAATCACGTTGTGACGTGGATCACGCATAATCATCTGGTCTTCGTCACGATATCCAGTACGAAGATAAGATGCTGCTTGTTCCTGATGGATCTTATTAAGAAGCTCAATGACGCTGGGCGATATCTCAATGTCGCGAACTGACGAATCAGTTTTAGTTGGTTTGAATCCTGTTCCATACAAATGATCCCAAGAACGCGTAACGTGAATGACGCAGAGCTTAGTATCGATGTCAGGCCAAGTTAAAGCCAACACTTCAGATATTCGCATGCCAGTCATCGAGCCAATATAAACAGCAAGCGCCCCGATATTGCGGTACGAAGCCCGTTCAATAGCAATTGCTTTAACCTTAGCGAAATCACGGCTGTCTAGCACCTTTACTTTCCCACTAGAGCACACGCCTGATGTCTTCGTTCCAAAGGTAAAATCAGAAAATAGAATGCGTTCATTGATTGCCGCTTTTACCATCCCACGAACATAGCTGTTCATCTTGGTAACGATATCTTTCGAACGCTCACGTGGCCGCTTTCGTGTGGTTTTCTCCTTGCGATCTTTGCCAGCAGCAAAATCGTTAATAAATTTCTGCCATTCGATAGGTCGAATAGAATTAAGCTTTCGGCCATCAAATCGGCTCTTTAGGTGCTTTCTGAAAAGTTTGTAACGGTATACAGTGTTGATTGACTTGCCATTGATTCGGTATGCTTCAGCCCATTGATCCCAATAATCAAGTAACAGAACGTCTTGTTTTGATGGATCGCCACCACGTTTGAGGTCATCTTCTACAGCTTCCGCAGCATCTTGCGCAGATGATTTAAGCCGATACCCGCCGTGTGAAGCAACCAGCTGTTTACCGGCGGAGTCCGTATACTTAACCCGGTATTCCCAATATTTGCCGCGTTTCCTAAATGTTGCCATGCGAATTGCCTCCTTTTCTGGTAAAATCGAGTATACAAAGAGCCTTATGACTCCGAGTATTTGTTAGGCGTCTACCCGTTCACTTTGGTCGGTGGGGTAGGCGCTTTTTGCGCTATTTCCTGCCTGCTTTTTTCTTGTTAAGTGCCTCGTTTACGTTACTGAGCGGAATATCTTTGATGAATCGTTTTTCTCTAATTCTAGAAAAGGGGACAACGATCTTGTCGTTTAGTTCTGTTTTTTCTTTATCAGTGAAGACTTCGGTGTCTGAAATGTCTAGGAGAACTGAGTGCTCATATTTTTTGATCGGTTCTCCTTCAAAATTTTTCCAAGTTTTTTCGCCAAACTTATAAGAGATTACTGTAATTGGTTTCATAGGCTTTACCCCCTACAATCTGTGTGGCTTTTTGTGATATAATTAAGTGAATGAAATTCATGCAAAAAGAAATTAGGTGAGTATAAATCATGGAAATGCAACAACTAATCTTAGCGGGTATCCTTGGGTTCTTGACTTTCATATGGCTCGATAAGCTAGATGCTATTCATTTCGATTTGCCAGCAAGACAGACAGATCGTACTATCGCTTTGATTCTGATATCTATGCTGAATGCTGCTGGTGGCCTCGCAATTTACCAGCAAATCTGGGGAACAGTTGGTCACAGCTTCTGGAGTGAATTTGGCCTTTTCGTAGTTACGCTGATTTTGTCTGTTCCATTAGCCTTCACTTACTATTTCTTAATTAAGCTAGGAAATTCATGCCTGATATGGATACAAGAACAATTTCACGTTGCCACCGTATTGCCAGGGTCGCCGCTAGTTGAGGCATTAAAAAATAAAGAATACAGTGAGGAAAAGCTTGTCATCATTTTCGACTTTAACGACAAGCTTATCTCTAGTGGTTACGCCAATCGCCTACCTGGAAGCGACGACCCAACTCAACAAATCGGGTTGATGACATATGGACAGGATTGGACCGTGAAATTGGCACAGAAAAAATATGATGAGTCTCCACAAAACAGTGAACAAATCATTGACTTCGACCGACAATTGAAAATTTATATTATCGGAATCAATCCTTATTCTTAGAAGATGCCGAATCCGGCATCTTTGGTTTGGGGGGAACAGGGTCTTTGTGAACTAATTTGATTGAACGATTTTGTACATTTCTGTCAAAAAAGAGGCCGGATTTTTTATCTGGCAAACTTTTAGCTTTATCTGAGTTGTCTTTTTGCAATTTCTTTTCCTCCACATAATCTAATTGCTCCTCGACCACAGCGGCCGGGGGTTTTTTGTATCCAGCCAACACTCAGTTAAACTGCTCGACATTTTGATCATCGTCTTGATCACTAGCGCAAGCGGTTGTTGCGCCAGCCAACAAAACAATGAGTAAGATGGCAACTATCTTTTTTAGCATGATGACTCACATCCTTTACTTGGTATGTGGCACAAGCCCCACTCTCCGGCTTGCACGGAGACGCCGCTTGCGTTGGGGAAGGGACTAAATAAGACCGAACAGTATAATTATTATAATAATTGGTATTGTGCATCCTAAAGTCATCGAACAACCGAAGTCGCTAAAAAATTTCCCGGTTTTGTCAACTGATTGTGAAAACTTATCAGCACCATTGGCAACTTTTTCCCATGAATTGATTGGCATACCGTTCTGATGTTCACCTGGATAAATTATTTTAGCCCCGCAGTTGGGGCAAAAGCGCTCGCCTTTAAGCTGATGTTTACAATTCAGGCAATAAGGCTTTCTTTTTGCTGCGTACATTTTTTTGCCGACTTCAGACCATTCTTCACCGGAATTATTGTTGAGCGTCTTAGCTGGTTGCTGATCTTCGGCGATAAGTTTTAAAGTTACTGGGTCTCTATAAGTTTTGACAGTAATAGAACCATCGCTTCGTGTACTTGTTTGTTTATATGTCCCCCCGTGTATAGATACCCACAGTTCCACTTTGTCATTTAGATACAAGGCTGAGAATGTTTTGACTTTGTCGTTCGGTATCTTTCCAATGAAGTACTTAGTTTGCCTAATTTCGGCATATACTTTCCCATCAATATCGACTGAAACTGGTTGATTTAAGGCAGCAAACTTACTTAGTTGCCATATCTTATTTTCAAAAGCAGTATCAATAATTTCGGAGTTGCCGAGACCATCATATGCTTGCCCTGCATCAACCTGGTCTTCCGGTAACAGATTCATTCATTCAGAAATCTGAGAGTCTTGAGTATCTAATAATGTGCATATTTTTGTCATAATCCAACATCAACATCTTTCTACAATTAATT
>NZ_JBSOQX010000023.1:0-42795 GCF_053819265.1 Lacticaseibacillus sp. 30 | reverse complement strand
GTTTAAAAATTTTCGTGGTTGGGAAAAAGATAACGCCGAGGTAAAGAATTCCTAGGACTAATAACATTGGAATTTACACCTTTCGTCTCCTAAGCAGTGGCTGGCGGGTTCGATACAATAAAGTATATTCAATCGAATTAAAAAAATGATATTTGACAAGTATTGCGTCAAAAGTTTACAGTGCTTTTACTTAAAGGAGATGACGAGTCTGACTCATGGTGAATTAATAAAAAAGTTGCGTCTTGAAAGAAACTTGTCACAGGAAGCGTTATCGGACGGTATTACAAGTAGAAACACCTTGTCTTCTCTTGAAATCCGAAAATCGAATAGTTCCTTTCAAAATTTGTTTCAATACTGCCAACGTATGAATATCACCTTGGAAGAATATGAATTTCTTTATAATGGTGGCAAAGTTGATTCAAAAAGGGAGTTTGCAACCCGTGTTTCACGTTCTTTCAAGAAGAATTTTGATCCTGAACTCGTGGCTGACCTAAAATTTCAATACTTAGAAACACATGACTTTTTCTTCTATAGTCTGTATGCGCAGTACTATCTGATAAAGAAGCATTTCAAAACCTCTTCGCTTAGTACCATGAGTGATGGCGCTGAAGGCTCAGAAGTATATCTGATCAGGCTTAATATTGAGCGATATTTGGAATCAATATACACATGGGGACGGTTTGAGCTGACGTTATTTGCTAATTGTCTCTTTTTGTTTAGTGACGAGTATATTCGGTTTCAATACCGAGAAGCTATTGTCTATATGCGTCAGTTTGTAGACAGTTCAAACTATTCGACCGATTTGCTTAAGTTTTTAATCAATGGTACCCAGTTGTCGTTTGATCGTAACTGCATGGAAAACTTTGCTATTTTTATGAAAGAGCTTAAGAAAGTGGCAAAGATATATGCTAATACAAAGGCAAGCTTGGTTGTTAAGATTTTTGAGACCCTCCATAAATGCCGCAAAGGTGAACAAAGTCAAAAAGATCTGACAGCTTTGAAGCAAACGCTTCAATTTTTGGGAGAAAATACTTGGTTAACATATGTCTTAGAAGCCAGTGATCGATTTTGAGAACAATTCCCAAAGATGAGAAGTTTTAAATGCTGTCTGTAGCACCTTAGTTTAGCTATTTGCCCACATCGTCTAACTAACTTATTAATAATCGGTGCTGCACCAGTGCTATCATAAAGTCATCTGAAAGGAAGCGTGGCTATGGATCAGTTTGTGAATCACTTGAGTTGTACAGCGTTGCTTGTTGGTAAGAAGGCGTCGGTTGATGGATCGACGATGATTGCGCGAAATGAGGATGCTAGCGGTGGGATTAATCCGAAGCGTTTCATTGTTGTGCAGCCGGCTGATCAGCCGCAACGATACGTATCGACATTCAATGGGTTTCAGTTGGATTTACCGCAAACACCGTTGCAGTATACTTGCACGCCGGTTGCTGATCAAAGTCATGGGACTTGGGGTGAAGCTGGTATCAACAGCGAGAATGTGGCGATGAGTGCAACTGAAACTGAGTTCACAAACACCACAATGCTGGGATTGGACCCGCTTGAGCCGGACGGTATTGGTGAAGAGGCCATGTTGACGGTGGTATTGCCTTATATTCACAACGCTCGCGAAGGTGTCGAACGCCTGGGCGAGTTGGTCACCAAGTATGGTACCTGCGAAAGTAATGGGATCGCCTTTTCTGATGCTAACGAAATCTGGTATTTTGAAACAGTTGGCGGCCATCACTGGGCGGCGGAACGGATTCCTGATGATCGTTATGTGCTGGCTCCGAATCAAACTGGTATTCAGGAGATTGATTTTCAGGCACCGGAACATTACAAGTACAGTGCTGATCTCAAAGACTTTGCAGCTAAGTATCATTTGAATAAGGCAAAGGAAGGGTTCAATTTTCGAGACATTTTCGGTGAAGATACGCAGGCCGATCATTATTACAATACGCCGCGGGTTTGGTATGCCCAGAAAATGCTGAATCCTGAAATTGATCAAGATCCTGAAAGCCGAACGATGCCGTTTAGTCGTGTCCCGAGTCACTTGATTTCAGTCGAAGATGTAGCGATGGTATTGAGCAGTCATTACCAAGCCACCGACTTTGATCCTTACGGGCAGACCGGCACGCCTGAGACGCGGCGGCGCTATCGTCCGATTGGCATGAATCGCAATCAAGAAATGCATATTCTACAAATTCGGCCAAATATGCCGAAGAGTCATGCTGCCATTCACTGGCTTGCGGAAGGCGTTAATATTTTCAACAGCCCGGTACCATTTTTCGCCAATTGCACGACGACACCGGAGAATTTCCAGTACACGCCGATTGATAAAAGTTCAACCGATAGCTTCTATTGGCTCAACAAGCTAATCGCTATGGTGGCTGATCCGTTGTTTGCGGAACATGACTGGGATGCCGAGTTCGCCGTATCTGAAAGTCGCAAGTTTGGTTTCGCTGCCGGCCGTGCCGCTGTGGCCAAAGGGGATGCGGCTTTTGCCGATGTCAAACCAGAAGATCTGCCAGCGTGGCATGATGCGTTGAACGCCGAAACGGCAGCGACGATCACGAATGACCTACAATACCTCTTACACCAGCTGGTTTGCATCCGCGCGGAGAAAATGACACCAAGCTTTGAAAAAGGCGGGGAGCTTTAATCGGACTGCGAACTTAGCGCAGGTGCGACCGGTAAAAGAAGCAGTATGTCAAAAAAATAAACGCTCAGTCCTACTGACGGATTTTCATCAGCGGGGCTGGGCGTTTATAATAGGCAATATGCTTTTGACAAGTATATTGACAGAAAGAAGGTCATCGCATTAAAAATACGAAAACGGAACGCTGGATCGGTTTGATGGTTGGCTTAGTTCTGAACGCTGCCGGAAATGGCCTTTGTATTGTTGGGGCTATGGGTAGTGGCTTATGGACGGCGGCCGCCATTAACTTGAATGACTGGCAAGGGTGGAATATTGGCGCGGTACTGTTTACCTTTGGGGTGCTGAACGCGCTATCGAATCTGTTGTTAATTCGGCGCTGGGATTGGCCGCGGTTGATTGGCGAAGTAATTTATACACTGTTCTTCAGCTATTTTGTCAATGTCTTTACTTGGCTATTCACATGGCTTGGACTTGGCAACTGGCCAATGGTGGCGCGCATTTTCGTCTCCTGCTTCGGGGTCTTCTGTTTTTGTGTGGCGATTTCACTCTATCAACGCGCCAACATCATCATGCATCCAAACGATGACACCACCAATATCCTGCGATTTCTCTATTTTAAAGGCAACGCCACTGCTTCCCAGATTACTGATTTTATCCCCCCAATCATCGTGATCGTAGTTGCGTGGATCGCGACAGGTAAGCTCTTAGGCATCAATATCGCGACATTGTTCTCATTTCTCGGCAACGGCATCATCATTGCATGGGCAGACGAGCATGTTTGGCCGCGGTTGGTACATAACTTTAAGGTGAAGCCTAGCGAAGCGAAATGATATGCCTATTTTCCTCAATAATCGTTCCTTGGGATGCAAATAAAGCTATAAACGTTTTGCACAAAAAAGGCTCCGCAACTGACTTGATTGTCTGCGGAACCTTCTTTTAGTACATGGTTGATCGAATTTAAACTTACCGTGATTTTCGTGCTGATGACTGTAAACCAGTCGATTAAAAGAAAATCTTGGGTAAATAATACGGCGTTACTGAACTTGGGATGCCGTTGGTGACGGCTAGGAAGGTGAAACCATACACCACCATCAGGAACATAACTAGCATAAACAAGTAGCATTCTTTTTGTCGCTGCAAGATGGTTGGCGAAGTCCATAGTAAGTCTTCGGGTCGATGGCTGTCATCTTCAATGAGCGCCAGTAAGCGGGAATATTGATACCACCACGTCATGACACCAAAGGACCCCACAATGCTTGCCAAAATCAGCAGCAAATTCCGCGAGCCATCAGATTGGCTTAAGGCCCAGAGGCGAGTCATGCCAACGGGAACGAGATTGAAAAGCAGTCCAAACTGAATACTTAGTGCACCGACAAAAAGTATCGCCGTTATGATCAAGAAGATGTGCGAAATAATTCGCAATATTCTGAGTAGCAGATGCCGTGCGTAAATTGTTTTCTTATAAAAAACACGCGCATGGTAGATTTGTTCTCGAGTCATCTGCGAAAGTCTTTCCTGCTGAAAGGAAATGGCTTTCTCATCTTCGACTCGAATGATTCGTGCTGGCACAAAGAAGACTGCCAAGATGACTAATATGACTATATGACTAGTAGACGCAACATGAGGAATCCTTTCTGAGATTGATTTTGGGCATTATCTTAGATAACTTAATTCAAGAAAATACGAACACATTTCTTTTGTGAAATGTTTGGTACCGATAAGATTGCGTAACATAACTTAATTAAGCGTGAATTGTGATAAGTACCATATGGATTTTTTGAAGTTTTAGTATACCGTTAAGCAAGTATTACGTGATGTCAGTATGAGATTAAGAGGCATCTAAAGTATCACTCAACAAAATAGAAGCTCTTTTGTTTAATGTACCCAATATTTAATTGTGAATAGGCCGAATGGCAACGGGATGCCACCGTGTCTTTAGCTCATGTATAGAAAACGGCTGGAGAAAGGAATTACAATATATGGATGTCTATATGCCCTTCATTGGAATGGTTTTTATCTGGCTACTATCGTCTGCAATTGTTTCAATTAGTAGGGAAAAAACAAAAAAGTGCCTTGCTGCGAGAAGGAAAATATACAAGTGAAAGTTATTTAGAAACTAGGAAGCAAATGCAAAGATTTACCACAAATGAGTCAAACCATCTCTTTAATCATTTTTACAACATTGTTATTGTTTGGTACTTTTTCATCGTTGTATTCTCATTAGGTGCGATAACGACCAATTTTTCAAGTGCTCCAGTTATCTACCTAATTGATACAATTTTCTTCTTCTTTTTTGCTTTTTTAACTTTGGTGCATCCTATTATACACAACAGATAAGAAGAAAAATGAATAGCGGGTTGCCGGAACATACCTTTGTAGCGAAAGCGCTAATTTTAATTTTTCGAGACTTTGGCACTGCATTAATATTTTTGATTTCTTACTTGAGAGCATAGTTTGCTATAAAAGTGTAAGGCACATTTCAATTACACATCTATGCTGCTGCAGTTCTCTTTTACTAAAAAATCAGGCCAATGATGCGACATTGGTCTGATCTCAATAAGCTAATGGTAATTGGTTTGTGATTATTCTGGAGACGCAGTGCTGAACAATCCCTTTGAAAGCAGTGAGAAGAGGGCTGTTATTCCAGGGGGTTGCCATGCCACCGGATTGAACAAGAGCATAGATTGACGCAATGGTCAAAAGTCCGAGGACGGTATAAGTTGCAACTTTTTCGAGATCAACCACGAAGACAGGATTCGGTTCGGAAATGGGTTGATAAACGGGGTTATAGTCATTCTTTGGAATCAAATTTTGATGAATGTAAGTTTCTAATGTTAGCGTATATTTACCTTCAACAGAAGCATTCGAACCCCCGTTCTAGAGGATGGTGTTTGATTTTTGCCGAGCTGTCTAATTCTTTTTCTTGAAACTAAAATTGACGAGGCATTTATATCTTCATTTACTAAGTTCTTGAGCTTTGACAAAGTAGTAATATGCCTCTGGACTAAATTTTTTGATTTTTGCCATTTTTTTAAATAGTGGCGTACCAGTTAGTTCGGGCAATTGTTCAGAAGAATTATAATGGTCAATAGTCGTTTGATTGAATTTTAACAAGCAGGCTAAATACGCGGCTTTAGAAGCACTGACCACAGCTTCTTCTACGATGTAGTTTCGATCAATGATGTGAGATTTGATTCTGCGGATGCCGTCTTCCAATTTTAAGAACGTTTCCTTGGCGCTACTACCTCGTCCCCCAATTATACAAGCTGTTTTTAGAATATCTTCCAAAACATCAGCAGAATCCAGAGCGTGTAACCCACGATAAGTAAGTTCTTGTGCAGCGCATTTATTGAAAGCGGATTTAATTTCAGCTAAGTCATTTGCCTGATCAAATAAACTTTCAATATCAAATAACTGTTTGATGATCTCCATTTCTTTTCCTTTACTATAAGGAATTCCACTAGTGTTTGGGGCAAATGCGGTTAGTTTATCACCCAGAACGCTTTCAACGTCAGGGACAAGAACAGTGTTATTTGGCGGTAAAGTTTCGATAAATGGACCATCAATCGATAACTCTATTAAGCGATTGTATGGGGATTTCTCAAATAAAACGTCAAGTAGTACATAGGATTCTGTACCATCTAATGGTGATGGATAGAAAAATTTAAAGTGAGCTTTTGGAATCCCTGATCGATATCGTAATTGTTCTTCAAAATGGGTGAAAAGAGATTGGTCAATAATTGTTTGAAACGTACTGGATAGATCATCCTTTGAAATTTCGTTAGTAATAATGATGTCGATATCAATGGAGAATCGTTTGATTTCTCTCAGTAAAAGAAGTAAACAGGTTCCGCCTTTGAAAACAAATTTTAGGTGAGTATCTGTGATGTTCTCCAGCAAGTATAAAGCGTGGGTTACTTTATCTAAAAGATTGTGGTCTAAGTTTCGATAATTTTTTTCCAAGGAGGTGTACCAGTTCGTAGTAAAACTAGATTCCTGAATCATCTTATTTCTCCTATAATAGACATTATTTCTTTTAGCCTGTGATATTGATTCCGCTTTTTTGCATATCGGGTAAGTGTTGAATAATTAATGTTGTAAGTGGTGAGTGCAGTCGTAATAATTACTTGGACTTCTGCTGGATCGACTGGAAAAACAATTGGATTGTTCGCCAATAAATCAACAATTAATTTTTCTATCTTAGGAATATAAAAGCTTTTGTTAATTCTATTCAGAGGTGAATCTACGTACAACCTATTCACAATGATATTCTCTTTTGAGGGTTGAATATAATAGTCATACAATTTTTGGCTTGGGGAAACAAAAGTATCAGGAAACTGTTCTTTCAAAAAGTGAAAGGCAGCGCTTAACACATCTGCATCAATTTCGATAATTAGATTGTTTGATTGATAGACGTGATTGGATAACTTTCCAATCCATTCGGTAGGATACATGCTAAAGTCCACATAAGGAAACTTACTCTGTAAAAGATTGGCTACATTCAACATCCTTTCATCAGGCAATGGTGCAAATGTTTTCTTGTCATTGAGTGTATAGAGACCTATCTTGGGACTGTAGATGATCCCTTGCCGTTTCAGCTCATAGATACGCCATCGCAATGTGTTCACGGGTAAATCGGGGGTGAATTGGCGATAAAAGGTCAAAAGTTCTTTAGTAGAAGCAGGTGGTCTATTGGTTAAGAATGAGATCAAGTCATTCTGATGTAAGTTACTAGCCATAATAGTCCTCCCAACCAAATTATTGGGTCTAAATGAATATTCCACCCGAATATTTGCTTAATTTTACCAAATATTTGGGTCTAATTCAAATTGAGACCCAAATATTTGGTTTTATGAGCTTGATCAAACTTTCATTCTCATTAGATTTCAGTTGCAACCCGCTTAGTAAATAGTACACTAACATTAATATACTAATGACGGAGGGACCAAGATGAATGATGAGCTGACGATTCGAAGTGGCATTCACGATGTTATGCCAACGGTGTTTGGGTATATTACGGTTGGGATGGCTTACGGGATTGTCGCGAAAACCGGGCATTTATCCCTGCTCATGATCGGGTTGATGTCCCTGATCGTGTATGCGGGATCAGCTCAATTTGTGTTGGTGAGCATGTTGGCGACAGGTAGTCCGATTGGGGCAATGGTTATTTCGACGGTGTTGATCAATGCGCGGATGAGTTTGATGTCAATGACGGTGGCGCCGTACTTAAAAGACGAATCAATGACGCAGAATGTGCTGATTGGAACCTTGTTAACCGATGAAAGTTTTGCGTTGTCGATGAACAAACTCAATTACACCGATCATCATTTAAATGCCCCGTGGTTTCATAGTGTGAACGTTGGTGCTTATTTAGTTTGGTTTGTGGCCAGTTTACTAGGCGCGTTGATTGGTGGGCTGATTCCTAATCCAGACAGTTTTGGGTTGGATTTCGCCGTTGTTGCCATGTTTATCGGGCTGTTATATTTACAAATGATCACGGATCGGTCCAAGCCTTTTTTGCGGCATCTGAGCGTCGCTGGGGTGGTGGCCGCGGCGATGGTGGTGTTGGTGCGGTATTTGCCAGGGACGACAGCGATTATCGTGGCGACAGTGATCGGTTGTTTGTTTGGAATGGGGGGTGGAACGCCATGCAGAATCCTGAAACCTTTGCGGCAATCCTGAGTTGCGGTTTGGCGACTTGGCTGTTGCGGGTCGTGCCGATTGTCTTGGTCAAACGGATGACGATCCCCAAATGGCTGCTCCATTTTCTCAGTTTTGTGCCGGTGGCGATTCTTTCGGCCATCTTTGTTGAAAGCCTGCTGGTGATTCATCCTGGTCAGTGGCCAGGCGTCAACTGGTCGAACCTATTGGCATCACTTCCGGCCATTGCGGTTGCCATTATCACGAAGAGCCTCTTCGCCGTTGTGGTCGCAGGCGTTGCTTCGATGGCAATTTTGCGGCTGCTGGGCTGGGCGTAGGACTGGAACGATAAGACGAAGGCAATAGGCTATAAGTCCTTCAAGCGTTTTAACGTTGACTAAAAATCGCTAGTCTGGTGCGCTAGGGTAAGATCGCCCGATTGTGTTTGCTAATCACAATTTTGCGGTCTTTTTACTGTTCATAAAATAAAGAACAGTATATCCAAAGGAAAAAGGATACACTGTTCTTGTCGATTGGGGCGGACATGTCATGACGCAAGCCGTTTATCAAACCGTTTACAATGAAATCACCCTTAGAATCTGCAAACATACGAGTACTAGCATGCCAAGTAGCGCGATCAAAAAGACGAGCGACCCTACCTTGGCAGCTTTAAGTCTAAAATATTCGTAGATGAGGTAAGTGATGAGAGAGAACGGGATGACAAAAACCCATATCATCTCTAGAACAGGCGATCTTTTAGGGAGTAGATAGGGCATGAAAATTACATAGAAACCGATCCAGAACGTTTGAAATCTGAGGACATGTTGATAGCGCTTCTTGAACAAGGCAGTCCCTTTTTCATTCATTCAAATCGCCTCGTTTTTGGTTAAGCACGACAAATGCAGAGATGCACAATTTGAGACGTTGCAGTGAGCCTACAACCAATTTTATTATAAGCTGGGATAATTGATTAGGTCAACAATTGGGCTTTCTGGATAATCTCCCACCTAAAAGCAATTTTAAGCATGAAGATGGAATCGGTATACTCGTCAAATTGACATAGGCAAGGATCAATTTAGTTTTTTGGGGCGGGTGCTTTTTATGATCGCAATAGCTGAGTGTCAGCAATTAAATACAAGATCATTGCTTGGTAGGCACACATGGAAGACGCTAGAATCAATCGTATGACTGAGTGTTTGCGTGGTCTTTTAGCGATTTTTAATGTAGAGAAACAATCCAGCCTATGACAATGACGGAAATGAGATAGAAAATCTGCAGAACGATTGCACCGGGTATCCATCCATTAAGCGCGATGAAATCCAAGGTTGAACGCCTTTTCGTGAAAAGATAAACGGCAGGGATCAGCCCGAAAATAGGCACAACAAATGTAACGATCAACAATATGATTAACCATATTTTTCAATATTTGTCATGATGAATCGCTCCATATAGCCATCTAGCGATAAGTCGAAATAATCTTATGGGCACGATTTTACCACGAATCAACTCGCAGTCTCTTCAGTAGAGATCAGATGCGAGACCACCAGTATCAACTCACGCTAGAACAACGTACTGCTCCTTTTAATATGGAGGGGATGGCACAAAATAAGTTTGTGTCTGACGTACCGTCGTGCTAGTGCTGGGTAGCGGCAGATGATGCACTTAAGTTGAATGGCGTTGTCAGTCATCACAAATAAACAGGCAGCGTCATCACGAACTGAAAGAGTTCTTGATAGCGGTGCCTGTTTTCTGGTGATGATCAAACTTAACAGCCGAATTTAAAAACCGGCGATAGTCGTACCGTATAACTTCCCCTTCTGTTTCTGTAACAGACTTAGAACCCAGAAGCTTAGGGCCAAGTATAACCCGATAGTTAGCCAACTGGCTTCGACGCCAAAAGTGCCGCCAGTAATGAATGGGCTCAAACCGGTATTCGTTGACTTCAAGATCATGCCTGAATCAGATAATCCGGGGACAGTCACACCAAACAACCTGCTTTCCGCGAAGTTCCAAGCGGCGTGGAAGGCGCCACAGAACCAAATGTTGCCGGTAATTAATCGGATTTCTGACAAGAGCATGCCGAAAAGAAAAATGCCCAAGAAAGCTGAAACACTAAACTCAGAATTGAAGCCGTTCATTAGGGTGAAAAAGATCGTATTCGCCAGACAAGCGGTTAACAACTTTTGCCGCTTTAACCAGTAACCCATGATGTAGCCGCGGCAGACTAACTCCTCAAACATGGATTGGAAAATGAAGCCGACTAAAAACAGTCCTAGAATAGGTATGCCGGAGAAAGAAAAGGCTAAACGGACGTGAAAGCCTTGTAGGCCAAAAATAAATAGCCAGTTTATTGCAAAGAGAAGAAGGCCAAATAAGAATCCTTTGGCATAGCGGTGAAGCATTCGTTTCTTTGCGAATGGTAAGTAGTAAGGATCGCCTTTGTAGCGAATGACGAGCAGAATAATACCAAATAGACTGGTCCAAAGCGTTAATAAATTGCCAGATGTTGAATTGAAGTTAAACTTTCTATCAAACAAAAGGATAGCAAGTATTGGGAATGCCGTAAGCATGAACCATCCGAAAGCAATAAAGAAAGGCAGCAGAAACCTTTTCACTTTTCTTATATTGATAATTTTTCCGAAATATCTATTCATAAAATAAATCATATCCCATCAAATAGTATTTTAAACCGCGCTGGACTTTCATTAGAATACGACTAAAGTCATTAATTTGTCTAGGCCTTTTTAGTCTGGATTACATTTAAAAACAAAGTCGGTAGCGCTTTATTAACGAAAGATACACTAGATAATGGATTACTTTCTCTAGAAAGCGGTATATCAAAAATTGCGCTGGGATAAGGCTTATGAGCACTTAGAGTGTCTTAATTGAAACTTTTTTAATAAAATAATAAATCAAACAAAAAAACACGGCTATCAAAAGTTGCCTTGATAAGTCGTGTTTTTTCGTTCAAACAAGTTTTTTAAGTTCATGTGCAGAGCTTACTTGCTAACCATAATCGCATCAAGCTTTGCCCGATACTTCTTTGCTGTTGCTGTGACACCGGCATAGTCACCGGTCTTGGCAGCTGCGGTGAGGTTGTTGCCGGCGCCGACTAGGGTCACGCCAGCATCAAACCAAGTTTCGAGGTTATTCAGTGATACACCGCCGGTTGGCATGACGGCTAGTTGTGGGAATGGGCCGTGGAGTGCTTTGATCATGGCCGGACCAGCAACGCTGCCGGGGAAGATTTTGACGAGATCCACGCCGGCTTCGAGTGCGGTTTGAATTTCGGTTGGGGTGAGGCAGCCTGGAGTATATGGAATGGCATAGAGATTACAGATTTTGGCAACGTCAGCGTTGAAGCTGGGGCTGACGATGAATTTGGCGCCAGCAATGATTGCCAGACGGGCAGTTGCCGGGTCAAGCACAGTGCCGGCTCCGATGAGAACATCTGCACGATCACCGTACTTTTCACTGAGTTGGTCTAATACACGATCAGCATGAGGTACGGTGAAGGTCAATTCAATCCCAGTAATGCCACCAGCGATGACAGCATCAACCGTTTTAACTGCTTCGGCAGCATCGTTGCCGCGAACAACAACAACACAGTTTGTCTTGATTAACCGATTGAGATAATCATATTTTTGCATTTTTTTATATCTCCTTAAATGTGTTCGATTAAGCAGAAGCGGATGGACTATGCTGATCGTAATTCATCTAAGGCACAGATACTTGATACTAAAATTCGCATCCTGCTGTATGAACTTGTTAAACTGAGACCACATCGTATATAAGGTACTTATTTAGTTGATCCCAGTTGAAAGGTCATTCTGAACGCAACGCAAGCATCACATTGTGCGTGTTCAACAAGTTTTAAAAGCCAAAACTGATATAACAGAGCATCTCTCCACGAAAATGATAGCGTTTACTAAAAGCGCTGTCAATGTTTGCTAGAAGTCTCTATAATTTTGGGAGCGAAGCAACATCTTTCTAAAAAAAATAAAAGTGTTATACAATAAAATGGATAAAAAAGGAAGCGTGACGTACATGCAGATTTCGAATTATCAAGATGAGGCCTATACTGCCATCAAGCAAATGATTCTCAGCATGCAGCTGACTCCCGGGGAAAAGGTCGATAAATATGAATTGAGCACGCAGTTAAATATCGGCGTGACCCCGATTCGGGAGGCAATTATTCGCCTGCGTCGGGAGGGCTTATTTGATGTCATTCCACAAAGCGGCACTTATGTATCAAAAATTAATGTGGATGAAATGAATCAAGGCCGATTTGCTAGAGTCGAATTGGAAAAAACTATTATTGCTAGCGCTGCTGAGCGTATGACAGCGGATCAAGTTGACGAATTAGAACAGCAAATTGCTCTTCAGGGTGTCTATGAACATAATCAAGACTATGGGCACTTTTTCAAATTAGATCATGATTTCCATGAACTCTTTTACATTGCAGATCACAAACAATTTGTATGGACGTGGGTACAACAAATGAATCTGCAGTTTATTCGTTATCGCTATCTACAATTAGAAATAAACGGCATGCACTGGCATCACATTATTGCAGAACATCAGGCAATTGTGGATGCAGTTAAGGCAAAGGATACAAGGTTGGCAAGTCAGATGGCCACCGATCACTTGTTAGCAGTTGGTAAAGATGTCAAATCAGTTTTAACCACTTATCCTGATTATTTTCAAAGTCATGAATCGAACGAGCCTCAGTTAACCTGACTGTGTTCTTGCTCGCGGAATGATTCAGTTAATCAATGACGTCTGAAAACGTAGATTTTTAACAATCCTGTTTTCAGGCGTTTTTGTGTACGGTCAGCTAAGTTCTGTGCATCGTGGGTGCTGAAACTTCGGCGATCAAAAATAACGACAAGCCAGCTCATTGACGTTAATCGGCGAAAACCCAACGTTTATTTTTTGAGGAACACAAAATTGCCGTGCACGATTACACTTAAAAGAAGAATCAACTTTTTGCATAATGCCGAGATGGAGCACTATATGTCAGCCAAATCAATCTTGAGAACGCGGTATCGAAATGGCTTTCGTGTCAATCAAGAACTGGGGATGCCTTATCATTTGTATTGCGGATTAAAAGCCACGCTGATGGCGCTGCCTTACGGTGTTTTCGTCAGTTCCCTAGGACCAAACTGGTCGTGGTGGGGGCTTCTTTCAGGCAGCTTATTGTGGCTATTCTTTTGCTTCAATTTTGAGATATACGTTTATCAGCATATTCAAACCAGAACGCTCGCTGTCATGCGGATTTCCAAGGGACAATGGCTGACGAGACTTGGGAGAACAGTCCTGATTTGTGGCGTTTTCGTCTATCTGTATATTTTTTATATAGCAGCGCCATGACAAGGTTGCTTTGCTATTCAGAAAGTTGCTTGTAAATGGAGAAGGATTAGAAAGCGAGGATATTATGAAAGCTGTCTATAAAGGCCGTCCAGCTGACGTTTGGGAGATTAGTCAAACCAATGAACGACCGGCGTGGGTTAAAGCCGCTTTTGAAGAGAACTATCTATGTTGGTTAGACAATCACCTGCGCATTTTAATGAGTGGACTGAACCCTTCGCTCGGTGCAAACTTAAAAACCGCCGCGGTTGGTACGATCGGCGGCGGTTTTGCTGGCTATAACATGTATGCGCTTGGGTATCTAGGTGATTATCTAGATGTCACGAATCATCGAGTTGTTTCGAAGAAAAAGTTTTTGAAGCAGTATCAGATTCAAGGGAATGCCTAGCTGGTCATTTTTTGTATATTGATAAGCTGGCTTCAAGACAAAACAAAAGAATCTGAAATTCCTAAACACTTGGAATCTCAGATTCTTTTTCTTTCCTAAAACTTTTTTTCAAGCGGAGACCTATAAGCAATCCATTGGGTAATTGCCGCTGCTATTATTCACGCAATCGGGGAGGCCGGCTTTTCGTTTCAAATATGATACAAGCCAAATTCTGGCAAATCTTTTTTTAAAGCGTCAACGAAGTCCACACAGTTTCCCGCCTTTAAAGCAGACAAAGCAGCACTAACTAGTTGTCTGCCTTCAGCTTCTTTCCCCGTCCTAAATAGCAATATTCCCTTATAGTAATTCAATAGCACGCGCTCTAATAGAAAAGATTCCGGTAAATCTTTTTGCTCAAGAACGGCTAGCGTTTTTAAAGCATGCTGGATTTGTCCGTACCGAATCAGCAGAGCAACTGTGTTTAGCAAGACATTCATACACGTCTCGTAAGTATTGGGTAGACCAATGTAAATAGCGCATTTGTCTAATAGGGTTTGTGAAAATACGGTGATAGTTTCAATGGGAAGCTGGGTCATTGTATTGCCGTAGAGGACGAGTTCAAAGTTTCCCCAGTCCTCACACTGAAATAAATAATCCGTTAGTACATTCAAGGGAACATGGCTAGGTAGGGGTTTCTTTTCTACCTCTGCGCGAACACATTCAGCCATAATCCAGTTCAGCTGATCAAAAATCAAATGCGAGTTTTGGCAACGCGCATATTCGGTGTCGACTAAGTGATTAAGTCCTTGAACATTATTACTTAGAGCAAGTTGCGTTAATTCGGTTGATAACTTGTTATCATATAAAGGCTCAAAGTGGTTCATGACGATTGTAAATTCAAAGGGAGTGACATAGATTTCCTTAAGCAAATGAAAGAATCTTTTGGTTGATAGGTCTGATGTGCCATTCTCAAATTTCGAAATCATACCCTTTGAGACAACATCGTCTGCTAAGGCGCTAAGGCTTATGCCTCGCGACTCTCTCAAGTACTTAAATGTTGCGCCAAAATTTTCGATGATGAGCATCTCCTCGTTTCGTTTTCGAAACATAACTATTGAAACTCAGTTTAGCGGTTATCGTATGAAGTATCAATAAAGGTCGGAGGAGTGCTTAATCATGAAAACATATTTAAGACATCAGCGAGGCCGCACAGGGATCAACATTGTTTGGATTATTGTGAACGTCCTTTTGTACACAGGCACATCAGTTCTCTTAACTTTTACAACGAATGCCATTTTTTCGAGGGATATGAAGGCACTCTTACTGTGGTCCGCCATTAATCTTTCAGTTTGGGGAACTTTTTTGATTAGCAATTATTTTCAGGCGGTTTTTCAAGAAAAACTCACGCAGCGGATTATGATTGATGTGCGTGATACCATTTCGAGAATGATTGTCGGAAGTTCTTATGCACAGTATCACAAACAAACAACCGGAGAGTATCTTTCTGAATATGTTAATGATGTTGGCAACATTGAAAGTAACGCCATTAAGAACTTATTCTCGTTGCTGTCTGATGGGACTACCGTTGTCTTCGCAACCATAGCACTTGCTGCTTATCACTTACTATTCATCCCAATGATTCTTTTCTTATCGATATTGATGCTGAAAATTCCTTCTCGTCTAGGTAAGCCAATGACCGTGGCGACGACAGAAATGTCAAACGGGAATGCGGCGTTCTCGAATCAAGTGACCAATGTTCTTAACGGATTTGATGTTTTATTAAATGCAAATAAATTAAGCAAACTTCAAGAACTGGTAAAAACGGCTGCCAAAAGATATGCGGAAGTGAAAGTTTCATACACTAAAACCAACGCTCGCATTTCTAATTCAATAGCAGCTTTGAGTATCTTCTGTCAGGTCATGGTCGATATTATGACCAGTATTTTGGCCATCCTTGGTGCTATTCCACTTGGGGCAATTAGTTCAACCGGCAGTATTGCTGCTAGTATTTTTAATTCTTTGTCTAGCCTTAGCAACGATGCCGTGCAGATTAAAGCAACGCACCCATTATTTGATAAAGTCATTCAAGGATCTTCTAAGTCGGCAATGGCACACGAAAGCACCCAAGAACCAGCATTTCAGCACGCTTTAAAGGTGGTTGATCTTAGCTATTCGATTAATGGGAGCAAGATACTTGATCACTTGAACCTCACATTTGAACGAGGAGGAAAATATGCGATCGTTGGTCGAAGCGGTGTCGGGAAGAGTACCTTATTGAAAATTTTAGATGGTCAAATCACGGATTATACTGGACATGTTTATATTGACGACCAAGATTTGCGGACGATGACAATGACAGCATTAACAAAAATTTCTCAATACGTTGATCAAAATGTCTATTTATTCAATGATTCAGTGGCGAACAACACGTCGCTTTGGGCAAACAAGCAAAAATCTGGGGACAGTTTGCAACAGGCACTATTAAAGGCAAAGGTAGATTTCGTTAAGTCATCAGATCAAATGATTGAAGAGAACGGCCAAAATTTGTCTGGCGGTCAAAAACAACGCTTAGCATTAGCAAGATTTTTCTACTCACCAAAACCAATTGCATTTGTTGACGAAGGCACATCTGCGTTAGACGCAGAAACTGCTAGACAAGTTACCAAGCAATTTTTGAATGACCCTGATATGACCTTGATTGAGGTGAGTCATCACCTTGATGCGCAGTTGAAGGGGGCATACGATCAAGTGATCAATTTAGGCGCATGACTTGGCATGTTGCCAGACTTGATCGAACAAACATTTCAAAAAATACTCGGAACAGATTCTTTCAGTGTCCCGAGTTTTTGTTTTGCACCAAAAAAATTCCCGATTTCTCGGGAATTTCTGTTGCTATTTGGTTTTCACTCTTTAACAAGGGAACTAAGACTGTAGATTATTCGCTTGCGACCCAACCGTAGTTTCCTAATTGTTTGAATGAAAAGACGTCATACCAAAGAACCTTTTCTGTTTCGCTGAATGAAAAATTGTCAGACAGTTTCTTACAAGTAGGGTCTTTATGGCATCATAACGGCGCGAACATCCTAGACGCTCTTTTAGACGCTGCTTACTGCTGATCCGCCCGCAACCGCCATTGCACAACAAAGGTCAACACAGCAAGTACCGCGAGCACGATGAAGTCGATCTGACTCCCTGTCGCGTCGGCACCCACCGGAGAGAGGCGGTGTTGCAAGGTGATGATGGCTGATAAGCTGGCGGTGCCTAGTGAGCCGGCGTATTGCTGAATGGTGTTGAACAAGGCGTTGATGTCCGCTTTGGTCGGGCCGGTTACCATGGTGCTGGCGTCTGACATGGTGTTGCCGAAGCCGAGGTTGAAGCCCATGCGGAAAATGATATAAAAGCCGACAATCAAGGGGATGCTCAGCTGGTGGGTGAAGATGCCGAGCAAGATTGCGCCTACGAACATGGCGGTATTACTTGTCAGGAGCAGGTGGCGTGCGCCGAACCGATCATACAAGGCGCCGCCAATGGGTGAAACCGCCGCGCCGATCAATGAACCGGGCAGCAAAATCAGTCCGGCCACAGAAGCATTGGTATGCAGGACGTTTTCGGCGAAAATTGGAATAACGAAAGCAATGCCAATATTGCTGAATTGCAAAATAAAGAAGTTAATGGCGCGTGCTCGAATACCAGCCTGTTTGAAAAGCGAAAAGTTAAGCAGCGGCGTGGCTGTATGTTTTAGGTGATAGCTCATCCCAGCAATGGCGACAGCCAAAGCCGCGACATAGCCCCAAAAGCCAGCAGTCAGCCCAGATGCCGTGAATTGATCCAGCACTTCGATGAGTGAGAAAAGGCCAAGTCCAAGCAGCAGCAAACCTAGAAAGTCAAAACGATCAGTTGTCGTCTGCGCTTTAACGCGAATCGTGGCTTCGCCCAAGGACCAGACGAGCAGGATAACTGGCAGTACCAGCCAAAAAATCATCCGCCATGAGGCATAATATGTCAGTAAACCGCCATAAGTTGGCCCAAGCGCAGGGGCCAGTGACGTCACAACACTGGCCATCCCCACGTAAATCCCAAGATGGACTTGCGGGATCATGGTCAGAATCAAATGAAACATCAACGGGGTCGAGACCCCAGTTGCCAGGGCCTGCAACAAACGGCCAGCAAACAAAATTGGAAAACTCGGTGCCCAGATACACAATAAGGTTCCGGCCAGGCTGCAAAGAATGGCAGTTCGAAACAAGCGCCGTGTATCAAATCGTCGCAATAAAAAAGCGGTTGTGCTCATGACCAAGGTAACCATCAGCAAATAACCTGATGTGAGCCATTGCACTGTCGACAATGAAACATGCAGCGTTTTGATAAGCGTTGGAAAGGTAACGTTCATGGAAGTCTCAACCAGAATACCGACAAACGTCAGTAATCCTGCTGATAAAATAGCCAATTGCGTGCGATGTGAAACTGGTGAAGTTGTCATGGGAGTGCCTTCATTTCTATCATTTAACCTGATACACATGGATCATGTAGCAACAGGTCACTGCTGACGATAGCAGATTCAAAAAAATGATGCAAAGGCAAGCGGTTTCATTTAAAGCGAAGCACAGTCTACATATAGCTGCTTAATAAACAATTTGGATGCTAAGGAATGGTTCCGTTAGTTACTGAAAGCCACCACTATGATCAGGATCGTCATAACTGCGAAAACGAGATACCAGAATAACCGGCCTGTTGGATTATTGGGGTTAACACTAATGCCAATGCCAAACTTTTTTGGGACGAACAACGGTTGCTGTTTTGTTTTTGGAGCGGGTGCGTAGTGTAAGAAGCTTAAGATAGTCAAAATGAGGACGAGGATGAGAGGGACAATTCTTGCTATCTTTGTATCTGAGCGCAAGGTCCACACAACAGAAAGCAGAAAAAAGGCAAAAATGAAAAGTATGGTTAATGATAGTAGTTTGCCTGATTTGTTTGAGCGCATGATCGACATCCCCTAGTGTTATCTTTATTAAACCACTGCCGAGATGGCTTCAACTTATAACAGCATCAGATTCATGGCAACAACCGATTCATATAGCTTTCTAAACAGATACAAAAACACCTGCAGTCTTGGAAACTACAGGTGTTAGGTCTCAACGGAGAGAGTGTGCGTGCAACCCGTTTATTTTTTTGAATCAGGTGGGACAGCCGCTAAATGAACACGCGGTTTCTGTGACGTGCGCGGTTCCGCCGGTGGTGCTGAATGGCTTGAGTTTGGGCCATTTAGCGTTGGTGTTTTAGGGCTTTTTGGTGACGTATGATCATTGTCGTCATGTGGGCCGGGGCCTTGCGGATGATTATTTTTGTTCATCTGCTTGTCAGTCAGGCTGATGACACTGGACATGACCAGTGGGAGCAGGAAGACGAGGAGGATCAGGCCGATGATGACGGCCAGCGCGACCTGAATCAGGGTTGTAATGCCGGATGGGATCATCGCGGCAAAGGTACCACTTAGGATGATGGCAGCGGAGATGACAACCGCACCGATGACGCTAGCGGCTTTGGCAATCCGATGCGTCATGGTGCCGCCTTCGAGGGCGTTATCACGGTAGCGCACCATGAGGAAGATACTGTAGTCAACGCCGAGGGCAACGAGCATGATGAAGGTGAAGAACGGTGTGTTCCACGTCAGCATGTCGCGACCAAGCACGTAAGTTGAGAACAGTTTGGTGAGGCCTAACGAGGTGACGTAGGCCAACAGCAACGTTGAGATAATGCTGATAGGTTGAATCAAGGACCGGGTGACGAAAATGAGGGCGATGCCGATGCCAATAATCATGATCGCAGCAGTTCGTTCAAAGTCGCCATTAGCCAGTTTTTGCAGGTCGGCGGTTTGTGAAGTTTGGCCACCAACTGCGACGGTTGCGTCGGCTAGCGGCGTGTGCTTTAATTTGGCCGTCATGTCAGTTTTAATCGCTTCGATCTGTTTGGCGGCAGCATCTGTGCTGGGATCGCCCTTTAGAACAACGGTCAATTTGGTAATCTTGTTGCCATCAGACATGTAGGTCGTTAACGCAGGCTTGAAGGTTTTACTCTTTAAAGTGGCGTTAGGGATATAGAACTTCTTCCCCAGATACGACTTTTGCAACTCGGTCAGGTATTGTTTCATGCTGGTGCTGCCGTCTGCAATCGTGCCGAGGGCTTTGTCTGCCGAGGTTAAGCCGCTTTGCATGGTGGTGACTTGTTCGGAGATTGCCTTCACTTTTGTGTTCAGGGTTTGGACACCGGTATTGACCTGATCGGCGCCACTGGCAACTTGCGCCGCGCAACTATTAAGGGTGCCATTTTGTGCTGCGAGCTGTGAGGACCCCGTGTTGAGTTGGTTGACACCGGAAACAAGACTCGGTACTTGGCTGTTTAAGGAACCAATCCCACTACTCAGTTGGTGGGTGCCACTGGTGAGCGTACTGATGCCGCTGTTTAAGGCTGTCGTACCATTGTTCAGCGTTTTGATGCCATCGCCAAGCGAACTGGTACCGTTCGTCAGCTGTTGCACACCACCTGAAAACTTGGCGATTTCTTCTAGAATTGACTGTGTCAGTTGACTGCCATTGGGAAGTTGGTTAATTAAGGTAACGATTTGCTGAGCACTGCCGGTCAAGTTCTGAACTTGGCTGGCGAGCTTGTTCATCCCGCTAGTCAACTCACCAGATTTGTCGCTAAGTTGATTCATCCCGCTGGCGAGTACCGTACTATTCCCGCTAAGCTGATCCATGCCCTTAGCTAGCTGGGTCGAACTCGTACTTAAGGTGTTCACCCCTGAACTCAGGGCCGGCAGCTGGCTGCTTAATTGGCCAATCCCGGTGTTTAACGATGCAACGCCGGAAGTATACTGGCCGATTCCGCTGTTAAGACTGGAGGCGCCGGATGAAAGGGTGTTGGTGCCATTAGCAAGGGTCTGCACTTGTTGCGTGCTGCCGGCGACATCAGCATTTGTAATTTGCGTATTGGCTGAACTAAGGCCTGCTTGCACCTGCTTCAACCCTTTCACGCTGTCTGTCAGGCCCGCATTAATCGTTTGGAGTTGATTGTCGAGATAGAGCGACTTAATCTGACTGCCGCCTGGTTGTGTCACAGAGGCAACTGTCTTAACGCCGTTCTCCTTTTGCAGGTAGGTTGTGAGGTCATCAATCGTACCAAGAACCGTTTGTGTATTCAACGGTTGCTTACTTTGAATATAGATGGTTGTTGGTGAGGCCATACCTTTTGAATAATGATCCTGAATCAGCTTATAACCGACCTTGGATTGCAACGTTTCCGGCAGTTCATCCGCGTTGTTGAAATTCAAGGTTTGGTTGGCATTCAGCAAAAACGGCACTGCGATGATGCCAATGATCCCGAGGGTGATGAGCGGTCGAGCGATGCCCATTTTGGACAGGCCGTGCCACAGTCGGCTGGTGCTATGACCGTTGAGATTCTTACTTGGCCAAAAGAGCTTTTCGCCTAAAGTGGCCATGAAGAACATGTTGAGCGTGAGCAGCACGGTCAAGAGGATCAGAACACCAATGGCCACGCCAACTGCGGAACGATAGAACTTGAAATTGGCAAGGCCGAGCACGGAGAAGCCGATTAGAACTGAGAGGCCAGAGTACAGGATCGTTCGCCCACCAAAACGTCTGGCAACTCCGGCAGCTTTCGTTCGTGGAATGCCCTGTGAAAGGGCGGCCTTGAAGTCGTCGTATAGCAAAATATTATAATCGGTTCCAATTCCGAAAAGGACAACCACTAGGAAGACTTGAGTAAAGTTTGAGATTGGAAAGTTAAACTTGTCCGCCAAATTCATGATGATGTTCAAGGAAGTCATGAAGGAAATGGCAACGGTGAGCAGCGACACGAGCGGGACGATCGGGGAACGGAAGACAATGATGAGCACAATGAAAATGAAGATTGCCGCAATGATTTCTGTTTTCTGAATCCCTTTTTCAGTGACGGTCGCAAAGTCGTCGTTCAAGACATCACTGCCAGTTACATAGGTTTTGACGTTGCTAGTTTTGATTTGTTTTTCTAAATTGCGCGTTTGCGGCCCGACTTGCCCTTGGGCTTTCACATCGACCAACGCCATCTGAGTCGTACCGTCTTTGGCGTCTAGCTGTTTCTTAGTTTCGGCGTTGTCAGATGCTTGTGTGACGTTGATAATTTTGACAGCACCGGTACTCTTAAGGTTCTTGAGAGTTTGATGAATGGCTTGTTTTTGCGAGGCAGTCAGTTTTTTGTCACCATTGTTGAAAACCAGTGCATAAGAGCGAACCTTCTGATTATTGTTGGCTTTCTTTTCAATGTTTGCGGCAATTTGACTCTCTTCGTTTTTCGGCAGCGATAAGGCGCCTTTGTCTCGGACGATGCCGGAAACATCTGGCATGGTGATTAAGGTCATGATGATGACGATTAGCCAGAAAATAAGGGCCGGTATGTGACGATGACGAAGATTTTTCATTGAAAGATACTCCTTTCACAGGTTAAGCCGTTCCAGATCTGATTTTTTAGCTCAAGGGCTAACTGATCTTGATCGGGCACATGGCCTTGAAGTTGTTGTTGGACCCAAACGATGTCAATCATGCTGACGATGCTGCCGTATAAAATAGCTAATTGGGTGCGAACATCTGCTTTCACAATGACACCGTGTTCCTGACCTTCCATCAGCATATTGCTAATCAATGTGGTAACACGGTCGCGAGCAGCACGACTCTCTGGGCGTAGCGCTTCATTAAACACATTTTGTTCAATAAAATGCAGTTCAGTTGGGTAATGTTGCATGGTCAGTGCAGCGGCATCAAAGAGGTGGCTGAAAGTTGATTCGGGATCACTGACGTTGCAATTGGCAGCGTCAGCCAGTGAGTCGTGAAAATAATCCATGATGTCAGTAAACGCGGTGTTAAGGATATCCTCTTTACCCTTAAAGTGACGATAAATTGTGCCAACCGCTACATTGGCAGCTTTGGCGATTGACGGTAAATTGGTTTCCGCGTAGCCGCGTTCGGCAAACAGCTTGACTGCTTGGGCGATGATTGGATCTGGGGTGGCGATGGGTTTCATTTTTTCTCCTCCGGAATGAACGTTCATTCGCATATATTAGAAGTTGTGAATATTCTTGTCAAGAGCATATTGAAATTAACAGGGAGCGTCTACGATGTTGTAACTGGCACAATGTCTATAAAAGAAGCAATACAAAGGTGGCATATGGCTATCATTTTCAAAAAAAACCACCATCAAAATCTTGATAGTGGAAGGAAGGGTAACTAGGTTAATTTGTACAACAGACTGTCACGGTGTTCTTAACGAGACTCACTTTGAATAACGGCTCGGTTTTACCCGTGAAGTTTTGACTTTCTGATCCAGATTTTGTTCCGGTAAGCTGGCAGGTTCCTCGTGCACTGGGGTGGCATGATGTGGCGTGATGGCCGCCTGCCAAGAATCAGGGGTTGGAGCTGCCAGCGGTTGGACCTGACTGGTCGAGATGGGAACGGCAGACGTCGACGGTTTGGCCGGTTGCGGATTCCCGACTGTTAAGAGGCTGGCGGCGATGGCCAAAAAAGTGATACTCATAAGTAAGACTCCCTTCGATCATTTGACTGCTTTCATAACAGCCAATAGTAAAAGCTTACCGAAGGGATGAGACGGATTCGTACCGACTCAGTGGCGGTTTTGTTGAAAAAGGACGATGAAAACATGGCTTTTTGCTAAAGGAACCTTTAAGGGCCGTAAAAAAAGACGACCAGCAATGGCCGTCTTTAGGGTTAAATAAGGTTCATGACGATTTTAAGATTCTGCTTTGCCTTTTGGTTCCAAGCGGCGTTCCAAGAAGCCCAGTACCAAATCAGAGATGATCGCCATTAACGCGGTTGGCAATGCGCCGGCAAGGATGATGGCGCCGCCGTTGGTTGCGTTGGTGCCGCGAACAATGATGTCGCCCAGACCACCGGCACCGACGAAGGCACCAATGGCGGTGATCCCAATGGCCACGACCAGCGCGTTGCGAATGCCGGCCATAATGACAGACATGCTCAAAGGAATTTCAACCATGTACAGCGATTGCCAACGGGTCATGCCCATACCCTTAGCCGCATCCATCAAGTTCTTGTCGACATTTTGCATGCCTGTGTAAGTATTCTTGATGATCGGCAGCAGCGAGTAGAGGAAAACAGTCACGATGACGGTATTCACACCCAGCCCGAGGCCAAGCATGATGATCGATAACATCGCCAGACTAGGAATTGTCTGAATGACGTTAGCGATGCCAATCACCGTGCTACTTAATGTCCGGTGCCGCGCAATTGCCAGCCCGATCGGAATCCCGATGATGGCGGCGATTAACACCCCATAAATTGAGATCAGAAAATGGCGAGCAAACTGACTCAGCACATACGAGCCATTATTGGCAAGATAGTACCAGAATTGCTGCCAGGTATCCATGTTGGCCATTAGTCGTCACTTCCTTTGAAATAGTTGTGTTTGGCAAGAAACTTTTGCGCGACCACGTTCGGTTCAAGCAGTTGATCATCGACTTGATAATTCAGCTCTTGCATCGTCTTCAGGTTGATTTTGCCATCTAACCGATGTAACAGCGGCTTGAGTTTCGGGTATTTTTTCAAAAAGCTGTTGTTGACGACGAGCGAACATTGATAAGGTGGGAAGAACTTTTTGTCATCCTTCAGCACTTTCAAGTTGTAACTGCGAATGCGGCCGTCTGTTGAGTAACCTAAGACCGTCTGCATCTTGTTGGCTTCGACCGCGTCGTAAACCAGTCCGATCTGCATCGGGTAGACTCGTTTGAAATCGAACCCATACATTTTGGTGAAGTCGCTATAACCGTCGCCTTTGCGGTTCATCCAACTGGAATCTACGCCCGCGTTGTAACGCGAAGCGACTTTCTTCAAATCGGAAATGGTGCTCAAACCGTCCTTTTTGGCTTCCTGTTGGGTCACCATGAAAGCATAAGTGTCGGAAAAACCATAAGACGGGTACCAAGTCTGGTCGTAACGCTTTTTGAATTCGCGCTTAACAATCGCCGTAGCTTCGGCAGGATCCTTGACGGGATTCATGCCTAAGGTACCGGTAATGTCGGTCCCAGTGTAACGGGTAGCACTAATGTCAGCATCGTTACGAATCATCGCTTGATGCACCACGGTACCAGAACCCAGGTTGTTGACCAAAGTCGTTTTGTAGCCGAGTTCATGATTAATGAGTTCGGCAATGATATTTGCCATGATCTGCGATTCAGTACTGGTTTGCGAAGCGATCCGCACAGTACCGTCATTACCAGAGCCGCCCAGTCCGGGAAAGCCGCAGCCGCCTAATAGCAAGACGGGGATGAGGAACAGCGATAGGAGCATTTTTCTGAATGTCTTCATCTCGCCACCTCCTAGGCCTGTTCGCTTACTGGGGTTAGCCGATGTTCTAGCCGGCCCAGCAGCCAATCAACCAAGAGTGCCAAGATGGTAACCGGAATCGTCCCGCCAATGATTAAGTCCGGCTGGAAGAGGTTCAAGCCGTTGAAAATGAGATCCCCAAGGCCGCCAGCACCGATGTACGATGCGAGGGTTGCCCAAGCGATGACATAAATGGCGGATAGGCGCACACCGGCCATGATGACCGGCATCGCCAGCGGCACTTCGACTTGCCGAATTGATTGCAAGGCCGTCATGCCCATGCCTTTAGCAGCATCAATCAAAACCGGATCGACATCTTCCATGCCAATATAAGTATTACGCAGAATCGGTAGCAGCGAGTAGATGAACAGCGCCACAATGGCCGGTAACTTGCCGATCCCAAAAATTGGAATCATTAAGGCCAACAACGCCAGCGATGGCACCGTTTGTAACATGCTGGCTAGACCGATGACAACTTTCGCCGTTTTAGGAAAACGTGTCAGCACAATGCCCAGCGGCACGGCTACCAGCACGCCAAGACCCAGTGCGATGGCGGAAATGTAGAGCTGCTCCCAAGTCTTGGTGATTAGCTCGCTGCCATGTGCGTTTAGAAATGCGAACATGGTCACACCTCCTTAGGCGTGTCACTGTTAGCAGGCGCTTCCGAAGCAGCAGTTGCTGAAGCGGTATTTTCGGTATCGCTATCAGCTTGGTCACTGTCGATATCGTCAGATTTGTCATCGTTGTCGCCCCAGATAGTGTCGTAAACAACATCGACCAAGGCCGCTCGGGTGACAATGCCGACAAGTTTCTTATCATGATCGACAACAGGGACATATTTAAGCCCGCGTTTGAGAATGCGATCAGCGGTATCACGCAAAAGTGAGTCTTTATTCACGTAGAAAATACTGGTTTTAATGATATCGCCAACACTAGTGGCACTTTGATAACGCGTCTCAAGAGATTCAAGATCAATGAAACCTTTAAGATGATTCTCGTCATCTGTGACCAGCAGCGTATCAACGCGGCGTTTGCGCATCAGCAGAATCGCTTCAGCCAAAGATTTGCCTGGTGTGATGGCGGCTGGGTTTTTAAGCATGATTTGTTCAACGGTGGTGACATCGGCCCGCGCTTGAACAAGTCGGTCTTGCCCGACGAGATTTTCGACGAATTTGTTGGCCGGATGGGTTAAGAGTTCTGTCGGTGTCGAGTTTTGAATAATATGCCCATGATCCATGACCACGATTTTAGTTGCGAGTTTCAAAGCTTCGTCCATGTCATGGGTCACAAAAACCACGGTTTTACCGAGTTTTTCTTGCAAGTTCTTAATCAGTTCCTGCAAAGCTTCACGAGTGATGGGGTCCAAGGCGCCATATGGTTCGTCCATCAGAATCAGATCCTGATTGGCTGCTAGCGCACGGATAACTCCGATACGCTGTTGTTGGCCGCCAGAAAGTTCGGAAGGATAGCGATCAAGATAGTCTTCTGGAAGTTCAACTAAATCGAGCAGTTCCTTGGCTTTTTCCCGGCGTTTTTCTTCGGGCCACTTTAACAGCTTTGGCACGATGGTGATATTTTCATAGATCGTCATGTGTGGCATGAGGCCGATATTCTGGATGACATAACCGATTTGCCGACGTAGTTTAACGGCATCGATTTTATGAATGTCTTTGCCGTTAAACAGGATCTGGCCGCCGCTGGGCTCCAGCATTCGGTTGATCATCCGCATGGTCGTTGTCTTCCCGGAACCAGACGTCCCGATGAGACAGACAAAATCCCCCTTATGGATCTCAAGGTTGATATGTTCGACCGCGACATTTCCGCCTCGATAAACTTTCTCAACGTCCTTAAATAGGACCATTGGTTGTTCTTCTGGCATCTGACGCGTCCTCCTTTATTTGAATACTTCTATATTACCACATGGGGTTAATCAGATTTTAATATATTTGAGAACAGGTGTTTGCAGAAACGCCTTTGTTAGCTATTTCATTTAAAGTGATCAGAGAGTTCGGTGGAACTAAAAAATCTGCTTCTCGAAAAGTGTGGGCCATCATTCCCTCGTAGGACTTGTGATTCATTAAATGACGAATAATCGTAGGAAGGTGCTGGGCTAAAATTCTCTTGCCGTGCCAAACTCCGCAATCTCCGGCCAGCTGGGGCTGGAACGCTGTGACGGCGCTTCGAGCCCGCAAAGCCCGCGGTCTCGAAGTCGCCTAACAACATCAGCTCCACAGCCCGTCGCTGTGTTGTTTGCACGGCTGAGCCCCATCTGGCCTACGATTGCTCCGCCTTGGCACTGGTATTTTTAAAAATTCCAATAGACTACCCAAATGAAAAGACAAACAATTTCCGCACTTAATAGAATTCCTGCAGAAATTGTTTGTCCTTTCATTTGATAGCTGTGAATTATGGCCCAACCGCGTTCCCGTAAGCAACCGGCGTTCCCAAGAGACTGACTTCAAGTGTATCTGCGACGGAAGTGTCTTTTTACTTTCCCGAGATTCACAATCGCAGCATGACTAGTATTGTCACGATAATGTTATAAGTCATGTGTGATACAATGCTTGTTTTTATTGTTCCAGAAGCTCGATTGAGAAGACTAAAACCAATTGCAGCAAGAAGTAGGCACAATGAAGCAACAATCTCCAATCCGTGGAGAAAAACAAAAATGAGCGAGGTTATGAGGACTGATGGCCAATAGCCAAAAATACTTGCCAAATAATCTTGGATAACGCCTCTAAATCCGAGTTCCTCACATATCGGGGTTAAGAAACACAGAGAGATAATCATTGGCCAGCGCGATGGGCCAGTTAATACTTTTGCAGTTGACGACTGCAACACATTGTCAGTTGGAGCCGGGAGAAATGGCAGATTATTGAGTGTTATTGTTAAAACAACAATGAAAATGGTCCAAATGACCGCTATATAAAAATAACGTGCTTTGAGTGGCTGATTAAGTTGTTGCGTTGAAGAAGGCTTTATATGACGATCAATGAATAGCAGTGATGGTATTGAGATACTGGCCGCAATAACAATAAATAGCCAGTTTAATAAGACACCTTCAAAAAAGCAGTCAACTAGGGAGACTCCAGAGGCAAGGAATAAGAATGGTATAAATAGAATGATCCCGATAACCAGCTGTTTTAGTTTATTCAAACATTTCTCCAATTTGTAGAAGCTTAAGAAACAGGTAGCATCATGCGCTGTTGATAATCTTGTCGCTACTGATGCTTACGGGCATGAAGCTTTGGATTAGACGCATACTTTTCATGCAAACATCTTATTAATACATAGATTGCCACGCAGGTTACGATAGCGCTTAACCCCTTGAGCACATTCCCGAATATCATATTGTTCGTCCAGAGAGCTTCGATATATCTGAAGATGCTACGGTTAAAGAGCACTATCAGCAATGCACCCCAAACTTTTTTATCGCGATTCATTTTAGTATCATCTCCCAATTAACGCATCATCATGGCTGAGGATTGGTCATACTAGAAGACCACTACTCAAATATCTGTTATGTATACGAATGAAATCTTACAGGAAATTCGATAAGACAGCAATTAAGCCCCCAACAACCAAGATACCTTCAAGACTAAGCAAATTAATTGTAACTGAAACTGATGATGCTTCATCAGTTTAAAAATAAACGTCGTGTTTTCATCTTTTTTCGTCATAAACATGTCAGTTCCAGAATAATCGTGTGGCAAATCCCTAAAGTTGATCACCGTCAAGGCAGCTTTCTTCATACCTCGGTACACTGGTCTCAAATGGAGGGATTAGCGATGCATTTTATTCAGACGCATAAACAAGAAGCGATGATTGCTGGCGGTGTGCTGACAGCAGGCGGTCTGATTTTTAGTCAGGCATGGGTGCTAGTGTTGGCGAGTTTGGTGGCGGGCTTGCCGATTGCGATCAATGCATTGGCGGCGCTGCGGTATAAGCAGATTAGTATTGAGTTGCTGGTGACGATTGCCCTGGTTGGCGCGGTGTTGATTGGTGAGCCGGTTGAAAGTGCTGTGGTCAGTTTTCTATTTTTATTCGGTGACTGGTTAGAGCAGCGCAGTTTGGCGAAGACGCGTTCGGCGATTCAAGGCTTGGCGGCTGCGGCACCGAAAACCGCGCGGCGACTGGATGGCACCATGATTCCGGTTGGTGACTTGGCGGTTGGTGATCAAGTCCGTGTACTGGCCGGCGAAACGGTACCAGCTGATGGCAAAGTGATCAGTGGGCAGGCGAATGTTGTTGAAGCCGCGATCACTGGTGAGCCGGATGCAAAAAGCAAGCAGGCCGACGCAACGGTTTATTCCGGCACGCAGGTGAGTGATGGTACGGTGGCTATTGAAGTTGAGAAAACCGGCTACAACACGGTTTATCAACAGATCATTGATTTGATTGAAGATGCTCAGGACGCACAGTCACCAGTCGCCACTTTTATCCAGAAGTTTGCGCGGTGGTATACGCCGCTGGTATTGATCATTGCTTTGCTCGTTGGTTTGATCAGCCAAAATGTCCGACTAGCCATTACGATTTTGGTATTAGGCTGCCCTGGTGCATTGGTGATTGGCGCCCCCGTCAGCAATGTTGTCGGCTTAGGCTTTGGCGCGAAGCACGGCATTTTGATCAAAGGCGGGGATGTGGCCACCAAATTGGATCAGATTGACACGGTGATGTTTGATAAAACCGGCACCTTAACCCAAGGCAAAATCAGCGTTGCAACCGCACAATATTGGGCGAACGATGACGCCAAAGTTGCCGAGCTGGTGGCGGCAGTCGAGCAAGCAACGGCGCATCCGTTGGGGCAGGCATTGGTCGCCTACCTAAAGCCGCAAACAACACCGGCTGTGACCGACGTGAAAGTCACGCGGGGCATTGGCGTGCAGGCACAAGTGGCTGGCCATACCGTTAGTATTGGGAACCAAAAGAGTCTGACGCAGCCACTGACCACCGCTCAGCAAGCTGCTATTCAAAACGTGATTAAAAGCGGTGCTTCGTTGGTCGTGGCGACAATTGACGGCAAACTTGCTGCAGTCTACGGCCTACGCGATCAGTTGCGGACCGACACCCCAGACATGTTGGCGACTCTTCAAGATAACGGTAAAAAGACGGTTGTGCTTTCAGGCGACTCGCAGGCGGCGGTTGAACACATGATGGCGGATTTGCCACTGAGCCAGACCCACGGCGGCTTATTGCCAGTCGACAAGGTCACGGCGATCAAAACGGCGCAAGCGCGCGGTGAAAAGGTGATGTTTGTCGGTGACGGGATCAACGACGGGCCTGCACTGGCGCAAGCAGATGTCGGGGTGGCCATGGGCTCAGGGATGGATGTGGCCATTGATACTGCTGATGTCATTTTAACCAGCAGTCGCCTGACGAATCTCGGCGTTCTTTTCGATCTGGCTAAACGCATGGACAACAATATTAAACAGAATCTTGTCATTGCGATCGGAACCGTTGCCTTATTGTTAAGCGGCTTGCTCATTGGGTTAGTTGATATGGCCAGCGGGATGCTGTTCCACGAAATTTCGATTCTGTTGGTCATCGCGAATGCCTTACGATTGCGCCACACCCCTAGAAAGTTACAAAACTTGACGACGATCAAGGACGCCGCAGCACAAACCGTTAATAATGAAGGTAAATAAACAAGAAAGGATTTTTAACATGACAAAATTAGTTTATCAACTGGATGGTTTAACTTGCCCAAGTTGTTTGCAGAAAATTGAAGGCGCATTAGGCCAGCAAGCCGGTGTCAAAACTGTGAAAGCCTTGTTTAACAGCAGTAAGGTCAAGGCTCAAATTGATCCAAGCGTGACCAATGCCGATGCTTTGAAAAAGACGATCACGGACTTGGGTTATACCGTTGTGAACGTGCGCAGTCAAGAAGCATAGAGCGAGAACTGGCGCGGTTAGAAACCGGAGCATAAGCAGCCTTGGGTGTGGTGGCTGAGCCAATTACCCCCAAGGTCCTTATGGAGGAGGTTTCGATGCTATAGAACGCTTTTAAAAATAAACAAGCGCGGTTAAGAGGAGAAGAACATGAGTGTAATGACAGGAATGAAAAGTATTACCGCTGATCAAGTTAAAGAACAACAAGCAGCCGCTGCTAAACAGGCTGACCATGACCATCATGTGCCAACTGCTGGCGCGATGAGTGGCCACGTGTTGGCGAACTTGCAGGTGCTGATCCGCAAGCTGACGCAGTTTCGGGTGACCTTACGAGGTGTGGCCAGTGAAATCGATCGGCAACTGTTAGATCAGCTAATGCAACAAGCACAAGACCATTTTGACGACCTTGTGGCTGATTTAGCTGCCCAAGGCGAAGATTTTCCGACAACGACAGCGGAGTTCGGTGAATACACGATGCTCAAGGAAGACCCGGCGTTTCGTTTTTGGACGAATGATATGAAATTGGACGCCGTTGTCAATGATATCGATACCTGCCAGTTGTTTGTCAGTCGGGCGATTCCGCTGGCCAACAAGGAGAACAAAGCTGTGTTGGCAGCAGATATGTTACAATTGCAGCGCTGGCATGAACAAAGCATTCTGCGCTTGCAAACTCGGCTTGGCCGCCAAGTGACGGCGGGGCGGGCATTGCTTGACGAGGATGAAGATGACGATTGATCAAGCTTGTTGACAGAGCGTGAGCAGGCGCGTTTAGAAACCGGAGCATAAGCGGCCTTGAACCTAAATGGCTGGGCTTTGGCCATTTAGGTTCAAGGTCCTTATGTGCAGGTTTCTGCGCCTGCGAACGCGTTTAGGAGGTGGCAACATGGCGCATAGTTGTACGGCGGTAGTGCCGTTATTCAAAAATTTAAATGATGAGGCGCGTGCCGCCATTGACGCGTTGACGCACGAACGCCAGGTTGAAAAAGGAACCGTTTTGATCAGCCCTGATACGGCGGCCCATTTGTTGGTGGTTGCGCACGGCAAACTCAAAACTTACCAGTTGGCCACCAATGGCAAGGAACAGCTGCTACGGGTTGATGGTGTTGGTGATTATGAAGGTGAAGCCGGCTTACTCAATATCGCTAATCCGAATGTCTATACCGAAACCCTGACGGCGGCAACTGTCTGCACCATCAGTGCCACTGACTTTCAACAATTGCTTCTCAAGCAGCCGCAAATCAGTCTCCAACTCCTGACTGAAAACGCCCGTAAAATGCAGGCGCTGGAAAAACAGGCCGGCTATTTGGGTAACGATTCGATCAACGTTCGGCTCACCCACTACCTACTGGACTTGCGTACCGCGGCGGGCCAGGACACCGTCACAGTTCCGATGGCATGGACACAATTGGCCGATTATCTCGGAACAACGCCGGAAACGGTCTCGCGCACTTTGAAACGACTCGCCGAGGAAAAACTCATTGAACGTTCAGGTAAGCAGGTAAGAATTCTGAATGCCGAGGATATGGAAGATTTTGCTTGGTGAGGTTGCCGAGTGATGTTTTTTAAATACAAAAAGCCACGAATCATGCAATCTAAACTAATTGCACGATTCGTGGCTTTTTCTTTGTTTTGCAAGAAGCGACATATAAATAAATCGGCACTGAACAAAATTTAACCAAAACAATTTTTCGTTTTTTAAGAAAGCCAGCAACCGCAACCTTCAATCAAAGAATACTTATTGACCACATACATTTAAATCTATAGACTGACCTTAGGCTTAGAGAAAGGACTAATTACCCTGTTTTCTTCGTCTAGCGGATTGGATGGCACACACCCCTCAACATTTTTGAGACGCGGAGGTGAGAGCCATGCCAAAACTAGGAGACGAAAGGGGTTCGCCGCGCTGGATGTGGCGTCGATTATCATCGCGCTAAGCATACTGGTTACCAGTATCGCCAAAGCGTATGCGATAATCAAAAAAGCTAACCGCAAGGATTAGCTTTTACCCAATTGTCATCTGAACCGCGTTGAGGTCATCGGGGTACCGCCCGGTGGCCTCTTTTCAACGACTTAATTATACACAAGATGCTAACAAGGCGTCAACATACTTACTTTAATGAAGTTATATGTGAACAATGCTGATCTTGGTCACACGATTATTTCACCGAAATTTGCTTTTTAGCATCAACGGCCACTCGGATCTGCTTAGTAAATTTTTCAATCGCAGCCGGTGCCTGTTGTTTTTCCTTCGCGACAAGATCAACGATGGCGCTGCCGATGATGACACCATCGGCGATGCCTGCCATTGTTTGTGCTTGTTCAGGCGTGTGAATGCCGAAACCGATAGCGGTTGGAACGTTGGTATACTGCTTAATTTCTGCGACTAATGCCTTTAAGCCAGCAAAGAATTCATCGCGTTCGCCAGTAATGCCCATTGATGAAACGACATAGATAAATCCTGAGGCACTTTTGGCAATTTTCTCAATTCGATGACCGGAAGTTGGCGTGATTAACGGAATAATATCGATACCGTACTTTTCGGCAATTGGCACAATTTCATCGCGACTTTCATACGGCAGATCTGGGATCACCAAGCCGGCGACATTTAAATCCGCACAGCGTTTTAAGAAGGCGTCGTAGCCGTATTTGAAGACAATGTTTAAGTAGGTTAGGAAGACGATTGGCACCGCGGTTTCTTTGCGCGCAGCCTCCACAATGTCAAAGACCGTTTTGGTGCGAACGTTGGCGGCGAATGCTCTTAGGTCGGCGGCTTGAATCACGGGACCGTCGGCGACTGGATCGGAAAAAGGGATGCCTAACTCCACAATATCGGCGCCACCTTTGGCAAGTGCGACCACGTTTTTGACGGTGGTTTCAAAATCGGGATCATCAGCGACGATGAAGGGGATAAAGACTTTATGATTTTTAAAAACATCTGCTAACTTACTCATCAACATCGACTCCTTTGTATTTGGCAATGCTTGCGACGTCCTTATCGCCACGTCCGGACAAGGTACAGATAATGATTTGATCTTTTGCCATCTGTGGGGCAATCTTTTCAACGTAGGCGATGGCGTGACAGCTTTCAATGGCGGCAACAATGCCTTCTTGTTTCGCAATGTAGGTAAAGGCTTCAACTGCTTCGTCGTCGGTAATGCCAACGTATTGCGCCCGGCCTTCCTGAGCGAGAGCGGCATGCTCGGGGCCAACGCCGGGGTAATCAAGGCCAGCAGAAATGGAATAGACCGGATCAATCTGGCCATCTTCATTTTGCATGAATAAGGACTTCATGCCGTGGAAAATGCCAACGGAGCCGCGTTCGATAGTTGCGGCGGTTCTGTCGGTATCAGCGCCTTTACCGGCTGCTTCAACGCCGACTAATTGAACAGAAGGATCATCAATATAAGCAGCAAAACTTCCAATGGCGTTACTGCCACCACCTACACAGGCAACGACCATGTCTGGCAGCTGAGCTTCTTTGGCCTGAAGTTGCTGTTTTGATTCCGTTGAAATAACACTTTGAAAATGTTTTACCATTTCGGGGAACGGCGCCGGGCCGACTGCGGAACCTAGCACGTAGAAAGTGTCATCACTGCGACTCGCCCATTCTTGCAGTGTGGCGTTAACCGCGTCTTTTAAAACCATTGATCCGCTTGTGACTGGATGAACCTTTGCGCCGAGAAGTTCCATGCGATAAACGTTTAACTTTTGACGGTCAGTGTCTTCTTTACCCATGAAAATTTCACAGTCCATCCCCATGAGTGCGGCAATGGTGGCGGTAGCGACACCATGTTGACCGGCACCGGTTTCAGCAATCAGGCGCTTTTTGCCTAAATGTTTGGCGAGCAAGGCCTGACCGATGACATTATTGATCTTATGTGCACCGGTATGATTTAAATCTTCCCGTTTTAAGTAGATTTTGGCGCCACCAAGGTCTTCGGTCATGTTCTTGGCATAATAAAGCAACGAGGGGCGATTGGCGTAATTAACCAATAGATCATTTAATTCTGCTTTAAATTCAGGATTATCTTTTAAGTCATTGAAAGCCTTAGTTACTTTTTCAAGCTCGGTCATGAGGGTTTCAGGAATATACTGGCCGCCAAAGTCTTTTCCATAACGACCGGCGCGTGTTGACTGTTGGGTTGTTTCATTTAATGTCTTCATAGATGATGTCCTCTTTTGCTTGTTGAATGAATTGGGTGATTTTATCAGCATCTTTATGGCCGTTGGTTTCAACCCCGCTGGAGACGTCGACCATCGTGGGCTGAACGAGTTGAACCGCTTGGCGCACATTCAGTGGCGTTAGACCGCCAGCCAAAATGAGGGGTCGGCTGATGTGGGGGATAGCTTTTAAGTTAAGTAGTTGCCCGCTGCCTTTGCCGCTATCGACCATTAAATAATCAGCCATTGAGGTTAGATCAATGGCCTGGCGTTCAAAGACCTGGATCACTTTTAAACCGGCTTGTTGAAGTTGCGTGATTTCGGCTGGGGTGCTTTTCCCATGAAGCTGTGCAACATCAATGGCACCTGCTTGATAGATAGCCAGAATTTCGGCGACTGGCTCGTTGACGAAAACACCAACGGTCTTGATCTTGGAATGAAGCAACTGGTTTAAGGCCAACGCTTGCTCAAGTGATACTTGATGCCGCCCGGGAGCAAAGACAAAGCCGGCAAAGTCAGCCCCAGCAGTATTGACTGCCAAAATATCTTCCGAATGCATGAGACCACAGATTTTAACGAGTACCATTTTGGGAACCTCCTTAACCGCGCCAGTTCACGCTCTTTCTTAAACGCGATCACTGCCGCAGAAACCTCCACATAAGGACCTTGGTCGCAATGACCAAAATGCGGTCATCACGTCCAAGGCCGCTTATGCTCCGGTTTCTAACCGCGCCAGTTCACGCTCTTTCCTTGAACGCCGCTATTAATTGTTTTTTCTGGTTGGATCGCATGAGTGTTTCACCGATGAGAATGGCATTGAAGCCAGCTGCTGCCAGTTTTTCAACGTCTTCCTGCGTCTTAATGCCGCTTTCCGCAACGACGGGGATGTTATCAGGCACCATGGCTCTTAATTTCAAACTATTGGTGAAATCAACTCGAAAGTCTTTGAGATTCCGGTTGTTAATGCCGATTATCTTTGCACCTGACTGTAGTGCCCGTGTGACCTCAGCGGCTGTATAGGCCTCGACAATTGCGTGCATACCGAGTTTTTCAGCCAGTTGGCGATAATCGCGCAATTGCTGATCGGTTAGGATCGCAACAATCAGTAAAATAATGACAGCCCCGTTTGCCTTAGCCTCGTAGATCATATAAGGATCAATCGTAAAATCTTTTCGAAGCGTTGGCACCGACACTTGTTGGCTGATCTCCTTTAGATAATGAAGGTGGCCGTTGAAATAATCGGGTTCGGTCAAGACCGAGATAGCATCGGCACCGGCTTGATCGTACGCTTTGGCGATCGCCAAGTAGGGAAAATCTGTGACAATTGTCCCCTTTGATGGCGAGGCCTTTTTGACCTCAGCGATCACGTGTAGGCCAGGTTGTTTTAAGCGTATTAGAAAATCCGGCTTGTGATTGCGCGGCATTTTGGCCACGGTTTGTTTTAAATCAGCAAGTGACTGTTGGCGTTGGTGACGCGCTAAACGAATTTTGGTCACAGCCACCAGATCATCTAAGATCATGCCACCACGTCCTTACGCTTGTCGGAGAAAGCCAGTAGGCGATTGAGTTCTTCAAAGGCTTTGCCATCGTCGATCGTTTTAGCGGCTAAATCAATCCCTGCTTGAATGGATAAGTCGGGATGAGCCACGTGAAGCGCTGCACCGGCATTCAGCAATACGATGTCGCGTTGCGGTCCGTGATCGCCAGCTAAAATGCGCCGGGTAATGTTGGCATTGGCCTCAGGTGTGCCGCCAACCAGATCAGCCCGCTGACTGCGTTTCAACCCAAATTGCTCAGGTGTCACTGTGTATTTCGTTAAGTGATCATCCTGCAATTCAACCACCGCGGTTTCATCGGCGGTGGTCATCTCATCAAGACCATCGCGGCCGTGAACGACCATCGCGTTGGTGACGCCGAGCTTTTTCAAGACATTGGCTAATGGCTCAAGCAAGGTTTCATCGTAAACCCCAAGTAGTTGGTGAGTTGGGTGTGCCGGATTTGCCAGTGGCCCGAGGATGTTGAAAATGGTGCGGAAGCCAAGTTGCTTTCTAACAGGGGCAACGTACTTCATTGATTTGTGATATTCCTGTGCGAATAGAAAGGCCAAATTGTTTTCTTGCAGGCTTTCATAACTGACAGCGGGTGTTTCATTGATGTCCAACCCTAAAGCCTCAAGAACATCAGCGGCCCCGCTTTTCGATGAAGCGGCGCGATTACCATGTTTAGCCACTCGGGTACCAGTTGCCGCGACGACAATCGCGCTGGTTGTGGAAATGTTGAACGTGTTGGCATGATCACCACCAGTACCAACAATTTCAAGCACATCCTTGGTTTCGGGGAAAGCAAGCGCGTGGCTTCTCATAGAAGCAGCTGCACCGGCGATTTCATCAATCGTTGGATTCTTGGCGGTTAACGCGGTCAGTAAGCTGGCAGTTTGCACCTCAGATGCTTCACCGTTCATGATTTCATCCAAAACGGCTTCGCTTTCTTCAAACGTTAGGTTTTCGTGGTTCACGACTTTTTCAATGGCTTGTTTAATCATGATGAATGCCTCCAAATTGTGTTTTGACAGGGATTGTTGTGAGTTTTAAGTGATTGAAAGCTATATAAAAATCGCCATCGTTTAATCTCGTTTGTCTGATTCATACCCAAGACCTCCTTCGATAACGCGCTCACCAGCCCGGAAACCGGCTCACGCTCACAAAAAAATCCGCCCATAACTTTGAAAAGTTAAGGACGGATTTTCCGCGGTGCCACCTTAGTTCGATTAATTCGAGACTTCAACAAATAATAGCATCTGATTTGTCTAAAAATCCCCATTTAATCACGCTTAGCGAGAGACCAACATCTCTCCGACAACTGACGTATGCCTTTACGTTTCTCCGTACTTGAAGTCTTTCGGGAGAACCCTCCGTGGTCCATTTAATCATCTGCGTTCGATTGCACTCTCAGCACCGGCAACTCTCTTTGCGCGCACAATGATCTTGATCTCCACATCATCGGTTTCATGGATGAATTATTAATGGTTGATTTGAATATTAGAAGCTTCTCCAGAAAATGTCAACAATTTTAATGTGCGTATTCGTAAAAAAATGAAAGAGCATGAACAGCAGACAACTAACATGACACGTGATTTAAAGCGGTGAGATATTTCTCTAGATACTTGGTTTGATCTTTAGGATGATACTGTGTGATAAAACGAGGAGGCACGATTGTTTCAAGAATAATAGAAGCTTAGACTCAGTAACAATAGCAACAGCACCTAGACGTGGAGAAGGAGAAATGATGATGAACAAAAAGTTGAGCGTGGCAGTGTTGGCGCTCGGATGTTTGAGTTTACTGACTGCTTGTCAGCCGGGTAACGTTGTGAGCAAGGTTAAGCAGCATACAGTGACCGTTTTAAACCAAAAGGATCAAGTGTGGCGCGAAACTGAGGCGGTTTCTGCCACGGTAACGAGTCAGGGGAGTTTGAAAAACGAGCAAGTAAAACCGGACAACAAGTTGTCACCTGCTATCACGAATGCCGGTAAATTTTACAGTGTCGCTACTTTCAAACAGAGCGATTATGCCACGATCAAAAAGGCTATTCAGAAAAATGAAGCACAGCCTAAGACACTCCGCTTCGTCACAGTGAAGCAAGTGAATGCGACGCTTAAAGCGATGGGGGCAACCAAACAGATTAAAGCATTAACGGATTTGGTCTATACACAACAAGCGGATGGTCACACTTTTCCTAGTAATGATGGCTATCTCATTGAAGGCGATCATTTGTATGAAGTGATCATGGCTTACACGACAGGGGGTAATGCTAGTACCGTCAATCGCGGCAATGTTTACTCGCGGAAAATCAAGTATGGGACAACTAAACAGCTGACTTTCAATGATGTAGCCGGCACTTGGCAAAGTACTGCAGGCGATCAAGCTACCGTGCGAGATGATCAATTGGTGACCATTCAGAACAAGTCGTATGTTCGCGGCAAAGTTGAAAATCTAAGTCACTTGCAAGGAGAAAAGTTATATCGAAACACGGCGTACTCCCTGCGACAGACACAATTGGTCAAGCAAGATGCTAAGTTGACCCAGCAATCGTTGGTAGCAGGTGACTTGTATGACAATATGTATCTATTCCTATCAAAGACAAAGATGGCGCGTGTGAATACTAACGGTGTGACCATTTTTACGAAAAAGGCAGCGCAAAGCCAGATTCCTGATCAAGTTTTTGAGGTTTTTCGGTTATTAGACCAGCGCCATACAGACGAAGTCGCAGCTTATTTATTACCGCACGGGACTGACACTTATTCTGTGGCACTGACTCGTAGCATCAACTATGCAACGGTAAATTATGAAGGCGGCGCAACGGGAGCAGAATCAGTGTCGATTCAGGATGGCAAAATTAGTGTTGGACCAGACTTAAATCACAATTGAGCATGACTCACAACTTTACTCGCCCCAGTCAAAAATAAAAATTGGTCCATACTCAAAGAACATCAGCAGGCAGTGGTTGGGGCAACTGCATTGCTGATGTTTTTTGATTTCTCCTAAGCGATGAGAAATAGTCAAAGGGAATTATTCATGCCAAGCCGCCGATCCGTCCAAAAAGCCACTGGTGATAGACATAGGACAATCAAAGCGCCAATCAGGTACGTGTGACTAAAAGCCTGAGCTAAGCGGGTATTTTTACGTTGGGTAATGTCGTGAAAAGCGGTTTGCAAGGCTTGTTTCTGGGCGACTTGTTTGATGCCGGTCAAAAAGGCAGCTTGTCCTTGCGCCATGGTCGCAGCACCCGCGCTTAGTTGCACGATACTGGTGGCAAGCGGTGAACGGGTTTGTTGAGCCGCTTTTGCCAGTGCTTCCGAGCCGTTTGCCAACTTGTTACTGCCTTGTTGTAAGCCTGCACTGGCATCATACAACTTGCGAAGATCACTGCCAGCAGCGGGCTTTGGTAGATTAGTTTTAACTTTGGCTGCTTCTGAGATGGTTTGCCTCATCTTTTTCTGTTGGTGCTTTGTCGGGGTTGATGATCCGGCAAAGACCGCAGCGAGCTGCTGGTGAGCAACTGTTTTGACATATGGCGACAAGGTTTTTGCCGATATGATTTGGTCGCCAGCATGATGAATCTGCGTTTTTGCTGTGTCGATATTGGTATCCAATACGGTGACCAGAATCGCAATACCTAAACAGGTACCAATTTGCCGGGCCGCGTTGACAATCCCGGAACCAATCCCACTTTTATTTTTGGGTAGATAACGGACCGAGGCGACCATTGAGACTGAAGCGAAGCCAAAACCGAAACCGTTAATGACGAGCAGCACCACGATTAAGGCGGTTGCGGTTTCTGTTTTGATGAGCGACAGCAGGAAAAGGCTGGCAGCCATGAGCAGCATGCCGGCTAAGGTAACGGGAATAGCACCGGTTTTATCGAGTAGTTTGGTGCCAAGTGGCATGGCAATCATGATCGTTAGGGAAACTGGAATGATGATGAGTGCGGCATGCAAAGGACTATCGCCTAATACATTTTGGAGGAAATAGTTCAGAATCAGACTCGGTGCTACTAACGCAAAGCCGGTCATGAAGTAAACAATGCTAGAGGCACTCAACGTTTTTTCACGGAAAAGATCTAGCTCCAACAGCGGGTTCTTCACGCGCTTTTCGGTGGCGATGAACGCAATGAGGGCGAGGACACCGCCAATTAAACTGGTCAGAATCAGCAAGGATGTCCAGCCGTATTGGCGACCTTCCAACAGGCCAAATGTGACACCGCCAAGCGCGGCCGTTAGAAAGACAAGCCCCGGAAAATCGATACCGCCAGCGAGGGATTCATCATAGGATTCTTTTGCGCAAACGGCAATGAGCACGAAGGCAAGGATGGCTAAAGGAACATTGATGCCGAAAATCCAGCGCCAAGAAGCGACTTGCAGAATGATACCACCAATTGGCGGGCCGCCAGCCGCTGCTAGTGCCGTGACTGCTCCGACAACGGAAGCAACGCGGTTGATTTTCTCTTTACCGAAGACCTCAATTCCCATAGGCAAGACAATTGGGGTGATGATCGCGCCACCGAGACCTTGGAAGAAACGGAAGGTGATGAGCATGGACAGAGAAGTCGCCGTCATACAAGCAGCGGAGAAGCCGCCAAAGAGCAGGAGACCAAGTAACATGATTTTCTTGCGGCCAAACCGGTCAGCAATTTTCGAAGCGGTAATCATGAAGACCGACATGGCTAAGGTGTAAATCGTCATGACCCAACTCGTATTAGCAAGCGAGCCATTGAGATCCGTCATGATTTTTGGAATCGCAATATTGACGATCGTGGTGTCGAGGGTTCCCATGAACATCGCGATCGTCAGGCCAATGAAACAAAGTGTTTTGGTAAAACGCGTCATAGCATCCAGTCCTTTCATCTGATACGTTTGTGTCTATGTGACACATGTGTGACTTTCGAGAGCACTTTGAGTATACTGGGGCTTAGGAGAAGCGGCAATAGGTTGCAGACAAGTGCTACAAATTGGCAGTATTTGTGTCAGATAAGGGGATGCGAGCGATGAACGGTAAACAACGAATGGCGGCGCAGTCTAGACAGTGGTTGGTTGATGCCTTGATTGCGTTGATGCAACGCGAAAATGTGGCTGATATCTCAATCACGGAAATCGTGCAGACAGCAGATCTTTCACGAAAGACTTTTTATCGGGCATTTAAAACAAAAGATGACTTAATCGATTATCTCTGTGCCCAATTGACGGATGGCTATTTTGAAAGTTTGCAAAAAGCCACCCGCGATCAGGAACCGATTAGTTTTGAAACAACCATGGCAAATTTCTTCAACTTCTGGTGGCAGCAAAAAGACCTTGTTCGCTTATTGATTCGACAAGGTCTGTTTGATCGTTTGAACGGGGTTTGGCTGCAAGACGCGGTTGCTCACTACCGCGCGTTTCCTGCGCCTTGGCATGTCGCCGGTACCGATCAGGAAGTGAACTACATCATGGCCTTTGCCCTCGGTGGCTTCACGAATATTCTGCGCGTCTGGCTGGCGCAAGATGAGCCAGAATCGCCAGAACAGGTGCAAAAAGGGGCGCTGGCTGGTTTTGGACAATTGGCGCGGAGCATTGGTGGGACGAATTAAGTACTTAACCAATAGTTTAATAGCTGAACTAATTGCGTATAAGTCTTTGTGGACAGTATGATGGGCATACAAATTAAGCTAATATGAAAAACACACAAAGTTGAAGGAGTCCAACAAACTCATGAAAGCTCTCATTTGCCTCATTCTAAATGCACTTCCGTATGCCGGTATCGCACTGTTGTTAGATTAC
>NZ_JBSOQX010000022.1:0-44005 GCF_053819265.1 Lacticaseibacillus sp. 30 | reverse complement strand
AAGCGTAAGCAACAGAAAAATCGGTAATGTATCAATAATTGGTGGTCATTTGAATACTTTGAGTGACTCGTTTGCGGGAGATTAAAGACCATCAGTGAAGGAAAGAGGCATTCTTTTGGCAAAAAAATCTAAAATTGCAAAAGCAAAACGACAAGAAAAACTTGTTCAACAATACGCGGCAAAACGCGCTGCATTAAAAGCGAAAGGTGACTATATTGGTCTAAGCAAACTCCCACGTGATTCAAGCCCAGTTCGGTTACATCATCGTGACGTTTTGGATGGGCGACCACATGCTTATATGCGGAAGTTTGGCATGTCCCGGCTTAATTTCCGTGAACTCGCCCATAAAGGTCAAATTCCTGGGGTGCGGAAAGCCAGTTGGTGAAACCTGAAGCCACCGGCGATGAATTCGTTTTGTGTTTTTTATTTCCTCATGTTTGCTAACTCACAAGCAATTATCATGTCTTTTGCCTGAATATGACGTTATACTTAAGATGTATTAAGTTAACGCTTACATAACATGAGCAAAGTGGCTTTGCTGATGTTCGTCGGACAGAAAAGACGTTTGCAAGGAGGAAAAACACAATGGCTGAATTGCAGTCAACGCACTATCAGATGTATATCAATGGCAAGTTCATGGATTCGGCATCAGGCGATGTTGAAACCGTGATCGATCCTTCCACAGGCAAGAAATTGTGGACGGCACCGGCAGCGACAATTGAGGAAGCCCGCGCAGCCGTGGATGCTGCTTGGGCGGCTAAGAATGCTTGGCGGCGCGTGCCTGCTCCAACGCGCGGTGCGTACTTGCGCAAGCTTGCTACTTTAGTGCGTGAGCGTGAAGATGAACTGGTGAAGATTTTGATGTTAGAGCAAGGAAAAATTCATGCCTTAGCGAAAACCGAAATTGAGTTTTCGGCGGATTATTTTGACTACATGGCCAACGCCGCACGCGTTTATTCCGGCGATGTGATGCAATCTGACAATGAAAACGAAAATATTATCATTGCCCGTCAGCCAATCGGTGTTGCGGTTGGTATTATTGCTTGGAACTTCCCGTTCTTCCTGATTGCTCGGAAAATGGGGCCAGCTTTGGTAACCGGCAATACCATCGTGATCAAACCAAGTTCGGACACCCCAGGACTGGCGTTGGCATTTGCAAAACTGGTTGATGAAGTCGGTTTGCCGGCAGGGGTAGCCAACTTTGTGAGTGGTCGCGGGTCCATCATTGGGGATGATTTGGCGAAGAACCCCAAAGTCGGCATTATCAGCCTGACTGGATCCACCGCGTCCGGTAAGAAGGTCATGGCAGCTGCGGCGAATCATGTGGCAAAGATGTCATTGGAACTTGGTGGGAAGGCACCGGCAATTGTTGCTAAGGATGCTGATATCGATTTAGCTGTGCAGGCCATTTTTGACTCGCGAATTGATAACAATGGGCAAATTTGTAACAACGCTGAACGGATTTATGTGCAAGAAGATGTTGCGGATGAGTTTATTAAGAAAATGACGGCCAAGATGGCGGCGGTGAAAGTCGGTAATCCGAACACTGATCCAGATGCCGAAATGGGTCCGTTGATCAATCAAGGCGCCCTTGATAAAGTGGACGGTTTGGTTCAGCGAGCGGTTGAAGCAGGCGGCCAGATTCAAACAGGTGGTCACCCAGCTGACATTGACGGTGGTTTCTTCTACGAACCAACTGTGATTACCAATGTCGCGCAGGATTCAGAGATTGTGCAAAATGAGATCTTCGGACCGGTGTTACCGATTTTGACATTCAAGAGCATTCCAGAAGCAATCGAAATGGCGAATGACACGGTATATGGCCTGACCAGCTCCGTTTATACGCGTGATCTGGAAACTGCTTCGTATGTTGCTAACGAGATTGAGTTTGGCGAGACCTACATTAACCGATTCAACTTTGAAGGCATCCAAGGCTTCCATGCTGGTTGGAAACAATCTGGTGTCGGAGGCGCCGATGGTATTCACGGTGTTGAAGAATTTACCAACACACATGTCATTTATTTACAGCGTCACCCAGAAAACTTAAAATAACTAGGCGATAACCAGAGGGCCATGAGCGAGCATTTATCTCGATCATGGTTCTCTTTTTTGATGATGTTCAGCGTTTATTAATGAATGCGATTACATACTTTTATCTACGGCAGTTGTCGAGAAGTAAGCCATTTAAGCATTAGATTCGTGATAGTCACTGGTTCATGTTCTTTAGCTTTTTTAAGTTCGCCTTAAAAAACACTTGATAGCATTTGAGATTTTCTGTAAGCTTAAGATGAAAGCAAATTAGGTCACCCTAAAAATTGGAGGCTCTTATGTTAACAGTTAAGGACCTGACCGTTGCCTACGCTGACACACCGGTGTTTGCTGATGTTGCCGTTCATTTTAACGCAGGTAAGATCACCGGAATCATTGGGCCTAACGGAGCAGGTAAATCGACCTTGATCAAAGCTATTTTGGGATTGATCAAGGTACAATCAGGAACGGTCGACTTTTCCGGCCGGACACTCAAAGAGGTACAGCAGTCAATCGCTTATGTCGAGCAACGTAAAGATCTTGATCTGACGTTTCCGATCAATGTTCAAGATCTTGTGCTGACTGGGACATATGGCCGATTGGGCTTACTGAAAAGTCCTGGCAAAAAGGAACGACAGGCGGCGCTTGACGCCCTGACCCAAGTCGGTCTTGAGGATTTTAAGAAACGTCAGATCAGCCAGTTATCAGGTGGTCAATTGCAACGCGTTTTCGTTGCGCGGGCGATTGTGCAACATGCAGAAATTATCATCATGGACGAACCGTTTGTGGGGATCGACATGAAAAGTGAACAAGAGATCATGACGATTTTGAATCAGTGGCGCGATGCCGGTAAAACGCTGATTGTGGTCCATCATGATCTGAATAAAGTTTCAAAATATTTTGACGAACTTGTGGTCATGAACCACGGTATTGTTGCGGAAGGACCGGTCAAGGAAGTTTACACCGCCCAAAATATCGAACGGGCATTTTCAGCCGACCTGTCGTCCGTCTTGTTTACGGCAAAGGAGGGTGCGCGCGTATGACATCAATAATGGAATTCTTTACCGCTTTGGGAAAATATGATTTCCTGCAAAGTGCGTTGATCACCGCCATCATGGTTGGTATCATGTCAGGCTTGATCGGAAGTTTCATCATTTTACGCGGCATGTCGCTGATGGGGGATGCGATTTCCCATGCGGTCCTGCCCGGGGTAGCCGTTGCTTATATGCTCGGTATTAACGTCATGATCGGGGCATCGGTTTTCGGAATTATTGCGGCTTTGCTGATCGGATTTGTGGCAGCCAACAGTAAAATCAAAACCGACACATCTATCGGGGTCGTGTTCAGTGCGTTCTATGCCTTGGGTTTTATTCTGATTTCAATGGCTGAAAGTGCGACTAACTTGCACCATATTCTGTTCGGTAACATTTTAGCCGTCAGCGACAGCGACATTGTCACCACCGCTGTCGTGTTGGGAATTGTGATCCTGTTCGTGGTTCTGTTCTATAAGGAACTGCTGATCACCTCGTTTGATAATACGTTTGCGAAAACGTATGGCTTGAATACCACCATGATTCACTATGCTTTGATGCTGGTGTTGACGCTTGTCACCGTTTCAGCCTTGCAGACAGTTGGGATCATTCTAGTTGTGGCGATGCTGATTACGCCAGCAGCAACTGCCTTCTTGTGGACGGATCGGTTAGAAACGATGTTGATCACGTCCGCTAGCGTAGGCGTTTTCTCGGCCATCACCGGACTTTACTTCAGTTTCACCTTTAACTGGGCATCCGGGCCGGCCATTGTGCTCGTAGCTGCGGTCCTGTTCGCCATTTCCTTCGTCTTCTCACCGAAGCAGGCGTTCTTCAGTTTCAGTAAAAAACAACGAGAAAAGAAAACCGCTGCTGCTACTCACACTGCCGAGGAGGCTGTTCGATGAAAAAGATTCTAATCAGTGTTGTTGCTGTTTTAACCATGGTTGCAGGGGTTTTCTGGTTTGTAAACAACCGCAGTACGACTCAGAAAGATTCAGCAAGTACTAACCAACAATTACGTGTCGTCACCACCAACTCGATTCTTGAAGACATGGTGCACAATGTCGGCGGTGATCGCATTGAACTCTATAGTATCGTCAAGCGCGGCACCGACCCGCACGAATATGAACCGCGACCGACCGACGTTGCTGCCACTAGTGAAGCCGATGTTGTCTTCCACAATGGCCTCAACCTTGAAACTGGCGGAAATGGTTGGTTCAAAAAGTTAGTTCAAACATCGCATAAAGCTTTTAACAAAGACGTTTTTGCTGCCAGTGACGGGGTTAATCCGATGTACCTGACGACCAATACGAAGGAACAAGACCCGCACGCTTGGCTTGATCTGGCCAACGGGATTCAATACGTGAAAACCATCACCAAGGTGTTGAAGCAAAAAGATGCCAAGAATGCCAATTATTACCAGATGAATGCAGATCAATACGTTGCTAAGTTGCAAAAACTGCATCAAACCGCCCAATCTCAGTTCCTTGATATTCCGGAACGCCAGCGGTTGCTCGTTACATCAGAAGGCGCCTTCAAGTATTTCTCTAAGGCTTATCACGTCACCCCGGCCTACATCTGGGAAATTAACACCGAAGCCCAAGGTACGCCTGAGCAGATGCAGACGGTTTTAGCAAAAATTCGCGCCTCCGATGTTAAGCATTTGTTTGTCGAAAGTTCTGTTTCACCGAAGTCCATGAACAAAGTTGCTAAAGAAACCGGCTTATCGATTCACGCCAAAATCTTTACTGACTCTTTGGCAGCAAAAGGCACCAAAGGCGATACGTACTACAGCATGATGAAATGGAACCTAGATAAGATTCACGACGGTTTGGCGGAATAATCGCGACCAAGACGCTCGTTTGAACCATTAAAAAAAACGTTACCTTTGCCGAAAATGGTAAAGGTAACGTTTTTTTATGGCTGACTCGTAGCCTTCTCCGACTGCAAACCCATTGTTGCATTATTCGCCGTGTCGCTTGCCGCGAGCCACGTGGTCGGCATGGGCGAGCATAGCATCGATGACGGTGATGATATGCGGATCATCGAGGCGGTAGAAATTGGCTTTACCCACCCGTTTGGCGCTCACCAGCTGGTGCTTTCGCAACAAAGCAAGTTGGTGGGAAACAACCGACTGTTCCAAACCTAACAAGTCACCAATGGTACCGACATTCAGTTCCCGTTGTTCGAGCAGTTTTAACATCTGTAGGCGAATCGGATTGCTCAATAACTTAAAAATGCGTTCCGCCTCAGTCAATTTAGCTGTCGTGACCAGTTCTAAAGTGTCTGTGTCCATGTGACCGAAACCTCCATTAGTTAAGCGTCATCACCGTGTCCCAATCCCGTTTGCAACGCTTCCCAGCCCTCACTAGCCACAAAATAAACCAAGACTAAAGCAGCGACAGAATCCGCCCACCACCAGTTAAACAACCAAGTCAGCAAACTGCCAAGCAGAACAGTCGCGGCCATATAAGCACAGGTGATGTTGCACATGCCATCTTCAATCAGCGCGGGAGAGGTTAACTTTTCTCCCAAGTGCCGCTTTTTAATGGTCAAAACAGGCATCAGGAACACGGAAGCAATTGCGATTGCCATGCCGCTGTAACTTGTATCAGCTGCGGCATGTGTAACCAAATTATAGCCGGAAACGCCAATGACATAAAGACTGAGTAATAATAAAACACTGCCGACAATGAGACTGGAACGTTGCTCTGCTTGAGCAACCTCCGCAGATGGCGCACCATTGGCTTCTTTTTTAAGACGCCAAATGAGGGCACTGCCAGAAATAATTTCAAGAAAACTATCGAGGCCAAACGCAATTAAGAGAATGGAACCTGCTTGCATACCGGACCAAAAACCGACTATGAACTCAAATGCCATCCATGCCGTTGAAAAATATTCAACCCGTAAGGCTGACGTCATGGTTTGTTTCTGCGTCATTGACAGTTGCTGCATTAAACGACCCTCTTTCATGTGACTGTTCATCTAAGTACAGACACATGATATATTCAACATATGTATATGTCAACATATAACACTGATCAATGACTCCATGAAAGGTCTTGCAGCAACTTCTTAACAAACTAGTGCTGGTGGGCGTGTTGTTGACTTGACTGGGGCCGATAAGCGGTAACTAACCCGGTCACAGCGTCCAAAGTCATAATCAGACCCATTAACCACATCGCTGCCATATTGTGCATGGTACCAATTAGAATCAGCAGCACCACATTTAACGCCAGCATGAGCCAGCCCATTGTTTTCGACATTTGTTGCATGAAAATCCTCCTCAAGTGTATGGATAAGACCTATACCATTTTTCGATACTACTTTAGATTAATTCTAAATTATGTTTATGGCAACCCTAAAAAGTGTTAAAATTCTTGTCAGAGGGGGAAATCACGATGAAAACCTATACGGACTATTTCTTTGATGAGCCAGCGTTTGATCTCCACGATGGCGGGTACGTGCCGCTTGAGGTCAGTGATGCGCCTGAGAAGCCCTTAAATGTGCCACCGTTGTTGAAACCGGATAAAGAGACAGCGACCGACGTTTATTACACGGTGACAGCAGAGGCTGGGGAAACACAACTGTTGCCAGGGGCGAAGACCAAGACGTGGGGCTATAATACCAGTCTGTTAGGTCAGACGATTGTGTATCGCCGTGGTCAGCATACGCATGTGACACTGAAAAACACCTTGCCTGAGTTGACCACTTTTCATTGGCATGGGGCTAATGTCAGTGGCCCTTATGTTGATGGCGGATGCCATGCGCCGGTTTATCCGGGTGAAAGTAAGCATATCGACTTCACGTTGGACCAACCGGCGACGACTTTGTGGCTGCACGCGCATCCGTGCCCATCCACAGCCGAGCAGGTTTGGCATGGTTTGGCTGCCATGGTGATTGTCAAAGACGACCATGAAGCCAGCCTGCCATTGCCAAGGAACTATGGCGTTGACGATATTCCGGTCATTTTGCAAGACCGGCGTTTTCACGAGAACAACCAGTGGGACTACCGGGCTGATTATGATCCTGACGGTGTTGCTGGGCCAACTGCAATGATTAACGGTACAATCAATCCCTATTTTGATGTCACCACGCAAAAGGTACGGTTGCGTTTTCTGGATGGTGCTAATCGCCGTGAATGGCGGTTGCATTTTTCCGATGACCTACCATTTACGCAAATTGGCGGAGATGGCTCATTGTTACCGGAGCCGGTCAAATTTACCCATTTGATGCTGACTTGTGCTGAGCGTGCCGAAGTGATTGTTGATTTTGGCCAATACCATGAAGGCGACGAGGTCACCTTATATACGGATGATGTGCCATTGCTAAAATTCCGCATTCATGCGTTCAAACCGGATCAGACGACCTTGCCTGATAAGTTGTTCGATGTGAAGGCACCAGTGGTTGATCCGGCTTTGCCAGTTCGCCACGTTGTGATGCAGGGGATGGACGAAGGTGTTGCGATTGACGGTAAAAAGTTCGCCATGCAGCGGATTGATGCCACGCAACCAATTGGCAAAGCCCAGTACTGGGATGTTACCAATAGCAATGATGCGCCTGGAATGGTTCATCCATTCCATGTGCATGGAACCCAATTCTTAGTCTTGTCGCGGAATGGGCATGCGCCGTATCCAAATGAACATGGATTTAAAGATACCGTTGGCGTAAATCCCGGGGAAACGGTTCGACTGCTGGTTCGCTTTGATTTGCCAGGGGTTTATATGTATCACTGCCATATCATTGAACACGAAGATGGCGGCATGATGGCGCAGATTGAAACTTTTGATCCAGCCAAGCCGAAGCAAGAATATAAGTTAATGGATATGGATACGTTAATGATGGCCTTGGCTAAAGAACGTGGCGTCAAACCATCTGAGATTTGGATGGGCGGTATGCAGTCTTATGAAAAAATGGGGATGAAAATGTAAACGTCCCACAATACTAATATAGAAAAAGATGATTTTAATATGCACTCTCCAACGATCAAACATCGCGGGGCTTTTGTCGCCACGTTACTGACAGGCACCTTTTCGATGTCAATTTCGCAGTCTTCTTTAAGCACCGCTTATCCTGCTTTTATGAAAGCTTTTGGTTTAGGAGCGGATACTGTTGCTTGGCTGACAACCGGCTTTATGTTGGTGATGACCTTGATGATTCCGGTTAGTCCATGGCTGTTGCATAATGTTCCTTTCCAACGGCTTTTCCAAGCGATTGAACTCATTTTTGCCATTGGGACAGGCTTATGTATCTGGGCACCGAGTTTTACCGTGCTCATGATTGGCCGGTTGCTTGAAGCGATTGCGGTCGGGATTATTTTCCCGAGTTTCCAGACCGTGTTGCTGACGATTACGCCGCATAGTGAGCGTGGTCGGGTGATGGGCACGGCGGGATTGGTCATGGGCTCAGCCTTGGCAGTCGGTCCGATTATTTCCGGTGTTTTGCTGACATGGTTCCCTTGGCAGGCTTTATTCTTGTTCTTCTTGGTCGTTTCGCTGCTTGTGCTGGCCGTTTCAACGGTGACCATTGCGTCTGTCATGCCATTGCAACCGACGCAACTGGACTGGGTGTCCTTCCTTTTATCCGCAAGTTTTCCAATTCTACTTTATGCCTTGGGTGCTTTGTCGAAAAAAGGCTTAACTGTTGGCGTGGTTGGTTTGTTGATTTTAGGCGTTCTGGCAGCTGGTATTTTCGTTGTTCGGCAATTGAATCGCCAACCACCAATGTTGCAAATGCGAGTTTTTGCCACTGGTATGTTTACTAAAGCGGTGTTTCTGACCGGAATTTCATACGTCGGTTTGATTGTCACCACTATCCTGATGCCGCTTTACTTTCAAACGCTACTTGGTTTGTCACCGTTGATTTCTGGCTTGTCCTTAGTGCCAGCTGCGGTGTTGCTGAGTATTTTGAATCCAATTAGCGGGCGCCTACTGGATCGCTTTGGACCGCGTGTCGTGGCCATGATTGGCATGTTGTTGATTACTGGCGGCTTTGGTCTGTTAGCAGTCTTTGCCCATCATTTACCACTGATTGGGGCAATTATATTGGCGATGGCGACTGAAGCCGGCAATGCCTTTGTGATGATGCCTTCAGTGACGGCTGGCGCGAATGCTTTGCCGAATGAGCTCGTGGCAGACGGCACTGCGGTTACAACGACGGCTCGTCAGTTATTCGGTTCTGCCGGTGTCATGTTCGCCACAGTGTTGTTGGATGGCATGCAAACCACGCTGCGAAGTCATGCTGGCGGTTTTGCTGTTACCTTCGCTGTGTTTGCTGGCGTGGGCCTGATTGGCTTGCTGTTGGCGTTGACGTTACCAAAGGAAGTCGCGAAGAAAGCGGTATAGCTGCGAATTCGTGCTTTGCATCTACAAAAATGACCGTCTACCAAAAAGTAGACGGTCATTTTTATTGCAACTAAGCATGCTTGACTGGGTACTTAGCCGCAAATGATCAGGAGAGAAGCATCGCGACTAGGAAAGGAGGGTAACACGGTTGCTTTAGTCAACAAAGACCAGTTCGATAGTTTCATCTTCTGGTTTGATGTTGACAGATAAATGACGATTAAGGTCGGCCACCAGTTTGCGTGCGAAGGCCATCTTCTCGTCGAATTCGGTCATGTGCGAAGTAAACGGGACGCTTTGGTAATTAAAGTTTTCGCCGATATAGCCCGGATCAGTCACGTAGCGCAAGTTGTTTTCGTCGTGGCGACTGCCTGGTTTCAGGACGGTATCCAAATACTGATAGAGAATCGTTGGATCGTAGTTCAGCGGCTTATCAAGGGTCGTGGAAAGCTTGTAGCCGGTTGCTTGACCAGCGAATTGTTCGTTGATTTGGACTTGGGTAAGGCTTTGATACAATTTCAAAACGATCACTCCTCTTCTTTTCACTTTTAGTATAGCAGTTATGATGATATTTAAAAGAGAAATATTAGGTAAGCCTGAAATAATTTTTTAGCGATGTGACTAAGCAGGATTCGGGACTGCTCAACCGATAATGCCTTTATTTAAAAGAAAAAAGGTATTCAAAAAGCCTGACAGCCTGAGTGATGGTCGATCTGGCTGTCAGGCCTTCTAAATACGCATAAGGTTTGTTAGGGAAACCTTACTTATAGTATTACCATGATTAATCCAAAATTGGAAGAAAAAAATTAGGGAGGCCAAACATTATCCTTGTGTTTTGGTTACTGACCGAAAGGCACCATGGCCGCGCATACGCTGACGGCGGATCCGAATGATTTTGTCAATTTCGGTCACAATGAGAATGATTGAGCCGGCAAGTATCGCCAGTCCCCATTCACGCCAAGACATCGGTGCGGTTTGAAAAATGTCTTGCATAAACGGCACATAGGTCAGGAAGCATTGCAATGCTAGCATGATCCCAATGATGGCAAAGGCCATGGGATTACTGAACAGGTTCTTTGAGAGTGCCAATGTATTGGTGCGAATGTTAAACAGATAGAAAATTTTACCTAAAACAATCATGTTAACCATCATGGTACTTGCCGTCGTGCGGTCGGTTAGATGATTGGCGGTCAACCAGTCAAACGCCCACAAGCCGATGCCTGCAATTAACATGGCAACATAAGCAATTTGGAAAACATCGTGTTTATGCATCATCGCGGCGTTCTTCTTACGTGGTGGTCGATCCATGGTGCCGGCTTCCGCAGGTTCGAAAATGAAGGCAAATTGGATCGTAATAGCACTGACCATGTTGATCCACAGGAGTTGACTGGCACGCAATGGCATTTCTTGTTGCGTCAGAATGGTGAACACGATGACCAAGCCTTCAGCAAATGAAGTCGGCAGCAGGAACAGAATACTTTTTTTGATATTCTGGTAAATCCGCCGCCCTTGCGCGATGGCAGTTTCCATGCGAGCAAAGCGATCATCGGTCAGTACCATATCCGCTGCATCCTTGGCAACATCAGTACCAGACTGGCCCATAGCAACGCCGACATCGGCTTTTTTAAGGGCTGGCGCATCATTGACACCATCACCGACCATTGCCGTGACATTGCCTGCTTCTTGCAGTACAGAGACGATGGTCAGCTTGTCTTTAGGGGTCGTTCGGGCAAAAACATCAGCGTTAAGAATCAATTGTCGACGTTTTTCATCTGATAGGCCCGCCAATTGCGCACCGGTGACCGCTTCTGGGGAATCAGCCAGTCCGAGTTTTTTGGCAATCGCGATGGCAGTTTCTGGATGATCACCAGTAATCATTTTCACCTTCACGCCAGCGCGGCGCATTTGTTTGATGGCCGTGATGACAGACTCACGCGGCGGGTCGATAATCACGGTGATGCCGAGAAAATCAAGTCCTTCGCTGAGCAGTTCAGGGGTAATTTCGGTTGTGGCGTTTGGCACTACCTTTTCGGCAACTGCAATGACCCGTTGGCCTTGAACACTGAACTGGCTGGTGAGCTTCAAGTAGCGGTCTTGATCAAAATCAGGATGGGCTGTGGCGACTAACGGTAGAATTTTATCAGGGGAACCTTTGACAAATAGTCTCGTTTGGCCATCGACACATTTTGCTAACTTCGCCATGTACCGGTTGTTGGAATCAAATGGCATCAGATCGCGCTCGGTGTTCGCCGGTTCCTGTTTGAAAGCTTTGTAGTAGGCAGTCAGAAACGAGCCATCTGTGGGTTCGCCATTAATGACATAACGACCGTCTTCTTGGTGCAATTCCGTGTCGTTGGCTTCAAATCCAGCAGTCAGTAATGCTGATAAATCGGCATGTTCAGCTGGATCAATCAATTTTCCAGCCATTGAAAAGTCACCAGTCGGCGCATAACCGGTACCGCTGACATCGTAGGTTGCTTGCGGTGTCACGATGGTGGTAATCGTCATCTCGTTTTTGGTGAGTGTACCAGTTTTGTCGGTACAGATGACATCCACTGAGCCAAGCGTTTCAGCAGCTGGCAAGGTTTTCACAATGACATGCTGCTTTTTGGCCATGTTGGACACGCCCATGGCCAAGATGACCGAGGTGGTGGCTGGCAAACCTTCTGGCATGGAGCCGACGACCATCGTGACAATGGCTAAGGCGAGAACCGGCAGACTGTATTTGCCAATGACGAGGCCGAAAATGAACAACAGTATGGCAGCGGCAATGATGGCATAGGAGATGCCTTTGCCGATGCCGTCAATTTCACGCATCATCGGCGAGCGGCCTTTGCGGACATCCGATACCGCTTGGGAAATCTTACCGAATTCGGTGTGATGGCCGGTGGCAACGACGATGCCGATGCCACTGCCACCAGCAACGGCAGTGGAGGCGAACGCAATATTGCTTTGGTCAGCTAATGGCGTGTCAGCTGGCAATGTTGCGGTGGTTTTGATGACGGAATTGGCTTCGCCAGTGAGGACAGCTTCCTGAATGGTGAGATTATCAATATCAACTAAGCGCAAATCAGCCGGGACATTATCGCCTGCTTCAAGGAAGACGATATCACCGACCACAAGATTGGCACTAGGGATATCAAGCCTTTCACCGTCACGGTAAACCGTGGCTTCAGGAGCAAGCATTTTCTTGATTTTTTCCAAGGAATCGCTGGCGTTACTTTCCTGATAGTAGCCGATGATGGCATTGATGATAATGACCAAAACGATAACTGAGGTATCGGTCACATCACCTATCACGGTTGTCAAAATCGCGGCAATGATCAGGATATAGATGATCAGATTGTTAAACTGACGCAGAAAAATTAGCCATTTTGGCGTTGGATGCGACTCGATTGAGTTCGGTCCATTTGCCTTCAGGCGTTTAGCGGCTTCTTCTTTAGAAAGGCCGTGGTCAAGGGACGGGACCTGCAACGATTGCTGCAGGTCCTTGATACTGTGTGCAGACGCAGGTGGTTGCGAGTCAGGAACTTCTTCCATGCATGATTCCTCATTTCATAATATAAATTTTTTGTTGCTAACTATATAATATGGTATGCCTAAACTGGTTGCAAACAATTTGTTAATGGCGGTTATGGGGACACTAGCATTTGCAGAAAAGTTGAAAGACCTGATGGGTCGATAAATTTTCCGAAAAGACGTTTGAACATCCTCACACTAGTGACTTTTTAACAATAACGGCAATTCTAAGCAATAACTTGTATGGTCATTTTCACAATTTTTCCTTTAAAAACACAAATTATTTTCATAAAACGGTTGACGATATATCAGTACAGGCATATCCTAAGAAAGGATTAAGTTAGGGAGACCTAAAAGGCCTTGTTCCCCAGGGACTTAACTTTTTTCAAACGAAAGGGGAGAGTTATTGTGAGTGATGATCACAAGAAGCGCCATCCAATTAAGCTCATTCAATACGCGAATGGGCCGTCATTGGAAGAAATTAACGGTACTGTTGAGGTGCCGCACGGGAAAGGGTTTTGGCGCACGCTTTTTGCTTATTCCGGGCCAGGGGCGTTGGTTGCCGTTGGTTACATGGATCCCGGGAATTGGTCAACGTCCATCACAGGTGGGCAAAACTTCCAGTACTTACTGATTTCCGTTATCCTGATGTCAAGTTTGATTGCGATGCTATTGCAATACATGGCAGCTAAACTTGGCATTGTTAGCCAAATGGACCTTGCACAGGCTATCCGCGCACGGACGTCGAAGAAGTTAGGGATTGTGCTGTGGATCCTGACTGAGTTGGCCATTATGGCGACTGATATCGCTGAAGTTATCGGTGCTGCCATTGCGCTTTATCTGTTGTTCCACATTCCACTAGTCATCGCCGTTCTGGTAACGGTCCTCGATGTGCTAGTGCTGCTGCTGTTGACCAAGATCGGGTTCCGAAAGATCGAAGCCATTGTTGTTGCTCTTATTCTTGTCATTTTACTGGTCTTCGTTTATCAGGTTGCTTTGTCCGATCCGAACATGGGTGCTTTGCTGAAGGGATTCATTCCAACCGGTGAAACATTCGCTAGTTCACCTTCGATTAACGGCATGAGTCCTATCCAAGGTGCACTTGGCATTATTGGTGCGACGGTTATGCCGCATAACCTTTATCTGCACAGTGCCATTTCGCAAACGCGGAAAATTGATCACAAGAACCCAGATGATGTGGCACAGGCTGTTAAATTCTCAGCATGGGATTCTAACATTCAGCTGTCATTCGCCTTTGTTGTTAACTGCTTGCTGTTGGTTATGGGGGTCGCAGTCTTCAAGAGTGGTGCCGTTAAAGATCCATCATTCTTCGGCTTGTTCCAAGCTTTGTCAGATTCTTCAACATTAAGTAATGGTGTTTTAATTGCCGTTGCTAAATCTGGTATTCTGTCAATTCTGTTCGCGGTTGCGTTACTGGCATCAGGTCAAAACTCCACCATCACCGGTACCTTAACAGGTCAGGTCATCATGGAAGGCTTTGTCCATATGAAAATGCCTCTGTGGGCACGACGGTTGGTTACCCGGATTATTTCCGTCATTCCAGTTATCGTCTGTGTTATGTTGACGGCTAGAGACACGCCAATTCAGCAACATGAGGCGTTAAATACCTTGATGAACAATTCACAGGTCTTTCTAGCGTTTGCGTTACCATTCTCAATGTTGCCACTGTTGATGTTCACAAACAGTAAAGTCGAAATGGGCGATCGGTTCAAGAACACTGGTTGGGTCAAAGTGCTCGGTTGGATTTCCGTTCTCGGCTTGACTGGACTGAACCTTAAAGGCCTGCCAGATTCAATCGCCGGATTCTTCGGCGATCATCCAACGGCTACACAAACCAACATGGCCAACATCATTGCCATTGTTCTGATCGTAGCTATCCTCGCGTTACTCGCTTGGACGATCTGGGATCTGTATAAAGGCAATCAACGTTATGAAGCACATCTTGCAGCTGTAGCCGATGAAAAAGAGGCGAAGGCAGATGTTGACGAACAATGATTTGTTTGAATCTTTGGCCATGAGTTGCGATGGGATCGAGGAATCTGTGGGGTACGATCCTTGGCTATTCGCCATTCTTGGGTTAGATCATATGCAATCTTAGACGGCCACGCATTCAACCAAATAATCATTATCGTTGTCAGTTTTCCTAGTAAAGCCGCTTTGATCATCTGTTTGTTGATCAAAGCGGCTTTTTTAAGTACAAGCCGGCGCACGTCATGACAGAAAGCATAGGAACTAAAGTTTCATAGTCTCATGAATAGGTAAACAATATAGAAAGCGAGTGATGGGATGGCACAGGGAGAAGAAACAAGCACGTCAACACAGTTATTAGAAACGCCAGCCATGTTGTCGCAACATGCAACGGATTTGCTGATCAGTCTTATGTATGCTGATCGTCTGGGTTCTCAGGCAAGCGGCAGCAAGAAGCGTCTGTCGTTTCGCGGCGGGCGGCAGTTTTTTGAAGATTTTGGCCAATTAGCAGGTATTGGCAGTCGAACAATCATGAAGCGCGCTAGATTGGAACTACAGGTATCTGGCGCTTTATTGGCCGATCGCCATCGAACTCATAAGCATTATCAACTGGCAAATGATCCATGGACGCTTTTCAAGCAATATAACGGTCTAATGACATCGCCAATTCTAGCAACCCGCACATACACTGCTGATGAGTTTGAACAGTTGCTGAAAATCAGCGGTGACTTCAGTGAAAACTTTCCTTTGGAGGCGGCTGGCACCGTTCTAATTAAGGCAGCGATATTTGGCAGTAACCAACCGTTGATTTATGCTGTCTCACAGGCTGCTTATGATCGTTTACTGAAGGCGGAATTAACCTTAAAAATTGCCAATAGCAAGCATCGTGTCGATGATAGTCGCGCAGTCATCATTCAAACATGGTCAGTTGATCCGGCTACGGTGAGTCGTCGGCTGCATGGTGGTATATCGACACCACAGGCAGATCCGATCCATCTCTACTTGTCATTACTGACCACTGGTTCTATCAAAGCTCAAACCGAAGCGGCACAACTTGTCGAAACAATATTGCACTAAACGGCGATTAGCCGTGCTGGGTGGCTTTTTGTTTTACTTGAGTTGTTTAACCGTGGGCGAATTCGTGTAAAATAGGTCTATGCAAATAGGCATGTTGGTTGAATTTTTCTGATGGTGATGACGGAGGTAAACATGAGCAAATATCGAACAGAAACGGACACATTAGGACCAGTTGAAATTCCGGCAAACGCTTTGTGGGGACCGCAAACAGAGCGCAGCCGCCATAATTTTCAGGCTGGTCCATTGATGCCGATGCCAGTGATTAGGGCCTTGCTGCAACTCAAAAAAGCGGCAGCGCGAGCAAATGTGGCCGCTGATGTTTTACCGGCACCAAAAGGCCAATTAATCACGCGAGCAGTCGATGCCTTGTTGGCCTTGCCAGACGAAAAACTGCAAAAAGATTTTCCACTGCATGTCTATCAAACCGGGTCTGGCACACAAACAAATATGAATGTGAACGAAGTCATTAGCCACCAAGCTGCAAAACTCAACCCCGACTTGCCGATCTTACCGAATGATGATGTGAATCACAGTCAAAGCTCCAATGATACTTTTCCAACTGTGATGAATATTACGTCGGCTATTGCAGTGAATCAGTTGCTGCACGCTGTCAACCAACTGTGCAGTGTTTTATATTCAAAAGCCGTCACTTACGCTCGTGTTGTTAAAATCGGTCGAACTCATTTACAGGATGCAACGCCGCTAACGTTTGGCCAAGAAATCAGCGGATGGGTGGCCATGATGGAACATGATCAGATTGCTTTAAAGCGGCTTCAGCCCAATCTTTTTTACTTAGCCATTGGCGGAACAGCAGTCGGAACGGGGCTTAACGCTGACCCTAACTTTGGCAAGATTGTGGCGGGCCGATTGAGCGATGTTTATCAATTACCACTTTCGGCGAAAACCAATAAGTTTGCTGCTTTAGCGGCTCACTCAGAAATTAGCGTTGTTCATGGTGCCATTAAAACGCTAGCGGCTGATCTGCTTAAAATCGCCAATGACATTCGCTTCCTTGCCAGTGGTCCACGTGCTGGATACGGCGAGTTGCGCATTCCGGCCAATGAGCCTGGTAGTTCCATCATGCCGGGCAAAGTGAATCCCACACAGGCCGAAGCGCTAACCATGGCCGCTGTTCGAGTCATGGGCAACGATACGACGATCACGGTGGCCGCTTCACAAGGCAATTTTGAATTGAACGTCTACAAGCCGGTTATCATCAGTACCTTTTTAGAGTCAGCTGATCTACTAACCAAAACAGTCACGAGTTTCACTGAAAAATTAGCTGCCGGCTTGACCATCCACGCACCGCATATGAGAGCACTCGTTGATCATTCGCTCATGCTGGTCACCGCCCTCGCACCCCACATCGGCTACGAAAAAAGTGCCGCCATCGCGCAATTGGCTGAGCAAGAAAACCTCGATCTAAAAGCAGCCGCCATCAAAAGCGGCGACGTCACAGCAGCGCAGTTTGATAAATGGGTCGACCCGTTAAAAATGACAAGAGCGTGAACTGGCGCGGTTAGCTCGGCGTAGCGAAGTGGCAGTGACACAGATGGTCTGGGCTTTGGACCATCTGTGTCACTGTTCTTCGCATAGCCGAGCTGCGCTGGTGAACGCGTTTAAATCAGAGCGTGAGCAGGTGATGATCACACCTTGATTTAAAACTTATAAATCACTGGTAGCTTCAGGCACCATCGCGTAAGTTGAAGACGGCAAGAAAAAAGGCGAGCTTTTTACAGCTCGACTCGCACGATGATTTGAAATGCTAGATTAATCTTGAGTCACGTTGCTTGATGTCACAGACTGCGCAGTTGTTAACGGGACACCTTTTGCCCCACCGGAAATACTTTCGATAAAATCAAGGAAGGTCGGCGCAATGCCAAGTTCTTCAAGATCAGCAGGGGCGATCTGGAAACGGATCGCCTTTTCGTCATGGTCTAAGACCTTCTGAACCCAGTGCGGCTCGCGAATCATTTCGTGACCAATCGCGACCAAATCAAAGGATTCTGCCGCTTTCTCAGCATCGGCGGGGGTTTTAATGCCACCGACCACAATCACTGGAAAAGCACCGGCGACGTGGTTACGAATTTGTTCATTCATGATGGCTGTGTCCTCGGGGTTGCGCAATGAGGTTCGCCAAACGTCACTTTGGGAGACGTGCAGGTAATCAATCTTGGTTTGTTTCAAAGCGGCGATTAAGGCCAAGGTATCATCCAAGGTAATGCCAGGCTGTTCCAACTCTTCCGGCGAAATGCGGTAGCCTAACAAAAATGGCCGGTCAGCAATTGTGGCAATCATTTTTTCTGCTTCATGAACGACTGCCAACGGAAAACGCATCCGCTTATCGCGGTCACCGCCCCATTCATCGGTTCGGCGATTAGAGTTTGGCGAATAGAATTGCTGTATCAGATATGTGTTGGCACCATGCAGTTCGATGCCATCAAAACCAGCAAGGATGGCGCGGCGCACGGCCTGACCAAAATCGTGAATAGTGGCCTCAATTTCTGCCGGTGTCAATGCGCGCGGTGTTTCGTAACCCGCCCGTGGCGCAGCAACCGCACTGGCACTGACTGGCTGCTCACCGCGCAGAATCTTGCTATTGCTCATGCGGCCAGCACTGAAGATTTGCAAAATAGCCTTGGTGCCGCCTGTTTTCATCGCAGCGGCGAGTTTGCTCAAACCGGGGATGAATCGATCATCAGCGACACTTAGCTCACCTTCGAATCCTTTGCCAAGCGCATTGACATTGGCGGTACCGGTAATAAACATGCCGACGCCACCGGCCCGTTGCTGGTAATACCTGATTTCGTCCCGCGTCACAGTGCCGTCTTCAAACGACAGGCGCGTTGTCATCGGCGGAATGACAATGCGATTTTTCAACGTGATGGTTTGGTGCTTGAAGGTGAACGGTTTTAAAAAATGATAACCCGACATGCAATCACACTCCTTTAGACGAAAATTAACGTTCTTGCGTGACTGGCCGTAAGAGCACTTCATTGATGGCAACATTGGCCGGTTGATCAATGGCATACAAAACTGCCTTGGCAACATCCGAGGCGCTGAGGCCATTGTTTTTTTCATCGGCTTCAACAGCTTCACGGCGCTTAGGATCGGTAATTGTGCTGAAAAGCTCAGTATTCACGGCACCGGGCGAGATCATGGTCGTTTTAATATGATTAGCCGCTTGTTCTTGTCGCAGGCCGTCCATGATCGCCTGGATAGCCCACTTGGTACCAGAGTAAACGGCGGTTCCAGGGTGAACAATGTGACCGGCGACCGAGTCTGTTGTGATAATTTGGCCACTGTGTTGGGCAATCATAGGCGGTAAAACCGCGGCGATCCCATACAAGACGCCTTTAATGTTGACGTCAATCATCCGCTCCCATTCGTTGACTTTGAGTTCGGCCATTTCAGAAAGTGGCATCAGGCCAGCGTTGTTATACAAAACATCCACATGACCAAACTTATCCAACGCCAAATCAATCAGCGCTTTCACTTGCTGCTGGTCGGTCACATCGGTTTGTTGATACAGCACCTGACCGTCCGTAAAGCTGGCCGCCAATTCAGCCAACCGTTCTGTGCGCCGCGCACCGATGACTAGTTTTGCACCAGCCTCGGCCAACACTTGTACCGTTGCCGCGCCAATCCCGCTCGATGCACCTGTGATTACAACCACTTTATCTTTAACTGTCAAAATCACGGCCTCCTTTATGGGCTTATCCTGCTAAGAAAAAATAAGTAACAAACACAGTTTAACCTACCGCGCAGCTCAGCACCATGCAAGCTGTTTTATTGAAATTCTAATATTGGCTTGACCTCAAGTGGACTTTAGGGGCTAGACTTAACTTGTCGTCAGTAACATAATTTGAAATGACGTATCGAAGGGAGTTTTGTGTTTATGAAACAAGTTCGATTAGGCGGATCCAATTGGCAGGCGTCAAGTGTGGCCTTGGGCATCATGCGGATGAATGTGCTGGCCCCCGACAAAGCGGCCAATGTGCTGGATAGTGCGTACAATGACGGCATCAACTTTATCGACTCGGCCGACATTTATGGCCAAGGCAAATCCGAAGAAGTTTTTGGTGAAGCCTTGAAGCAAGCCAGCGTTTCCCGCGATCAGTTATTCATTCAATCGAAAGTCGGGATCGTCGTTGATCCAAAACGCTCTCATGGCAGTTTGGTATTCGGCAAACGGTACGACTTTTCAAAAGATCACTTACTGTCAGCGGTTGATCACATTTTGAAACGGTTGCAGGTTGATTACCTTGATTCGGTCTTGCTGCATCGGCCAGATCCGTTAATGGAAGTCGATGACGTTGCGGCGGCCTTTGATGCATTGGAACAAAGTGGCAAGGTTCGGCATTTTGGCGTCTCCAACTTTAACCCTGAACAAATTGCGTTGCTTGAAAGCGGCATTCGGCAGCCTTTGCTGATTGACCAAGTTCAATTCTCCGTTGCCCATACTGGCATGGTCAATGCGGGGATGCACACCAACATGGCCGACGCTGCCTCGGTCGATCATGATGGCAGCCTATTACCATACTTACAACGCAAACACATGACCTTACAAGCATGGTCACCATTCCAATACGGCATGTTTGAAGGCACCTTTATCGATAGCCCGAAGTTTAAGGCGTTGAATGATGAACTGCAGAAAGTCGCTGACCACTACCACACCAATAAAAATGCAATCGCAGTCGCTTGGCTATTACGCCATCCAGTTGGTGTGCAGGTGATTCTCGGCTCTATGAATCCTGAACATATCAAGGAAAGTGCGGAAGGCGCGGACAGCACGTTGACCCGACAAGAATGGTATGACATTTACTTTGCGGCGGGGAATGATTTGCCGTAAGTTGATGATATGAAAAAATTGTCTCAAATTGCTGAGACGATTTTTTTTGCAAAAAATTGAAGTTTTTACCAAGCAAGGAGATTTAAACGTTAAGAATTTTTGACTTTTAAAGCGCAACTGAACAATAAAAGTGTAAAGACGACGTTAAACTGGAAATTTCCTACGTTTAAAAAATTTTGGCATTTTACACAAATAATTAATGTATGTTAAAGACAGTAAAGTCGACCTTACACAAAATAACTTGTTGCCTTTTGAAGAAAAAAGGAAAATTATGTCTTATAATTATCGCCAGCTCGACGATTTTCAGTTGTCAGGGGTTTCAGGTGGGAAAAAGAAATTTGATTGTGCTGCTACATTTGTTACTGGCATCACGGCAGGTATTGGATCAGGAACGATTACTGGCCTAGCTGGTGGTCCTTTTGGGATAATCGGCGGCGCCGTAGTTGGTGGAAACTTAGGAGCGGTTGGGTCAGCTATTAAATGCTTAGGAGATGGGATGCAATGATAAGTAAAGAAGTGGGCATTACTTTAAAACAGCATGATTTGGTCTTAATCCAAGGAGGAGCCAAGCGACGCAATAAACCTAGTGGGTGTATTGTGTCCACGATCGGGGGAGCGGTAGCAGGGGCAGCTGGATTAAATCCATTTACAACTGTTGCAGGCGCTGCAATAGGATTATCCTTGTGTCTCAGCACTAATTACATTCACCCAGCCTAATATTGGACAAAGACGGTTAGCTCCTATCGCAACTGTTCAATATAACTAACACCTTGGTAGTGCTCACTTTTTCTTGTCTTAGTCAAAGATCGATTTCAAATTAGTCTATTTGTGCAAAAGGAAGAGGAAATACAAATGGATAAGATAATAAGTATCATCATAGTTATCTTGATTTTACTGGCGACGATCGCTTTTTATCTAGCACCATTTGTTGGAGGACTTTGGCAAGGGGCAGCAAGAAGCAAAGTCATTGCCAAGATACTTTTGTTAAATCGAGATTTGAAACTATCTAGTAAGGGGCTGAGTAGGTTAATCAATCCCCAGAACCCTTATATAGTTCTCACTACTCTAGATGGAAGACTTGACTTTACATTTATCTCTATGTCAAATTTAAAAAAGCTAAAATCTGAGTTAATGTCACTTGAGATTAAGTCTATGGATTAAGCTGATAAAGTCCGAGGAAGTAGCTGAAATTTCCTAACGCCAGAATTTTGTGACGATGAAGACTGTAACTGTATGTTTCTGTTTGTAACAAAACAGGCGTGGTTCTGTGTGCAGACGCGATGTCATTGTTTTCAAGCCACCATTTCTTCAAGAAGTGGTGGCTTTTTGTAGACTTCATGCGTACCGATAAGCACACCTTAACATATTGGCAATTATCAACGCAGTGCGCAAATGTCTGGTAAACTTGAGCCAAGAAAGAGGGGTGGCGCAATGAATCTAGAAGAAAAATTTGCTTTCATGGCAACTGGTAAGCCATACGACGACATGGACCCTTTGTTACTGGCTGTGCGGGATGAAGCAACTGCCAAAACTGATGCGCTTAACAATGAACACGATCCAGCCAAACGCAATGCCTTGTTTAGGGAATTGGTAGGCCAAACTGGCGTCAAACCGTTTGTGAATCCAAACTTTCATTGTGAGTTTGGCCGGAATATCCGCGTAGGTGATCATTTTTATGCCAATTATGACTGTACCATTTTGGACGGGGCGCCGGTGACCATTGGCGATCACGTTTTGTTTGGCCCGAAAGTCGGTTTGTACACCAGCAACCACCTTTTTGATCCACTTGAACGACAACTTGGTGGCTGCATTGCTAAACCGATTGTAGTCGGGGATGGCTGTTGGCTCGCTGCCAATGTGACGGTGCTACCCGGCGTCACGATTGGTGCGGGGACGATTATCGGGGCAGGTAGTGTTGTCACCCACGACATCCCAGCGCGCGTGATTGCGGCGGGTAATCCTTGCGAAGTGCTGCGCGAGATCACGGCTGCTGATAAAACAGGGTTTGCAGGGCATGACATGATCTAAACGCCAAATCGATACTTGAAATTAACAATCGACAAGCGCATCCTAACAATATTCACAAAGACTAAGGTGCTCCGAGTGAGCATGAATTGCCAAGTTAATCATCGAAAGGAAGTGCAGGATGACAGACAAACGTGAAACTTTAATGTCGATGCTAAGCAAGGCATACGCTAATCCAACGATCAAAGCAGAGCCGGCATTACGGGCGCTTATCGAAACCAACGCCAAAAAGGTTGATGAAGGTGATGACGAAAAGGCTTATGTGACGGCTGTCACTCAGTTGTCCCACGACATTTCCAAATACTATCTGATTCATCACGCCGTACCAGAAGAGCTGGTGGCCGTCTTCAATTACATCAAAAAAGATGTACCTGCTGCCGATATTGATGCAGCACGTTATCGCGCGCAAGCCTTGGCCGCTGGCTTAGTTGCCATTCCCATTGTTTGGGGGCATTAGCCGATGTACAACTGTGAATTTTAAACGGTGAGGCTAAAGTTGATGATCAAGCAATCAGTTATCATTTGCAAAAAAACGTCGCAGACTAAGATCTGCGGCTATTTTTTTGCCATGAAACTTGTTGACACCAGTTAAGAAAAACCGAGTAGCAGATCGATAAAGAGAAAATTTGGTCGATATTTGACAAAAAAGCGACGTTAATCGGGCAAAACCCTACGTTTAAAAAAAGTTTGCGCTGTTGTGTGAACTATCCAGTATAGTGTGCGTAAAAGCATCCGCGAGAAAAAGTCGAAGTTCATCTGGACGGGGGGATACAAGTTGGCGATGACGTTGAATAAAGCAATTCATTATCTTTTACTGATAGGCATCAGTGGTGTCTTTCTTTTTACGCTGGCTGCCGCCATGGGCTGGGTCAACCAAGGTGACTTTGCGCTGCCACTACTGCTTTTGGCGGCAGGACTCACGTTGTTGCGGGAAACTGATGCCGGATATGAAAAAGCGAGGCATTGAATTGGGTCTGCTTAGAAGGCAGAAAAACGTGAAGCCGAATTTCTGTACACAAGGACAAACTGATTTTAAAATGTAATCGGTTACGATGACTCATATCTAAAAGAGTTCAGATACAAGACGGTATCAAGATCCATCAGTCAGGCTATAAAGCCATTGTTTTCCGGTGCTTTGCCTAAAAGCCATAGCATCGATACTTTTCAAACATTTCTATAGAAAAATTGTCACGACATCAAAAGGAATGGTGACATATTATGAACATGATTCAGCGAAATAAAGTCTATTTTATTATGACAGGGCTCAACGAAAGCTTTCAAAAAACTGCAACCGTCAGTGTCATGAATACCGATGCACAAGAGGTCATTGATGATGCGCTACATATTTTGGAAAAAGAAAATGTGCTTCAAAATAGAGCCATTGATTACGCATTAGCGCGCCTGTATTCTCGGTTCGTTCGCTTAATTGGCCTACAGGGGATGAAATTATCCCCAGAAGCTGATCAGTGGTGGCAACAACTGAAAAATTTTATGGAGAATGATATTCATGAAGAGCTGAGTCAGGTTGGCGGACCGCACTTCATTACTTGATCGGTTTGTTCCCAATATTGGCACATGCAAATGCGAAGTCGGAAGTCGAGTGTTACGCTGTTTATACTGTGACTTACCACTTGATTTAGACTGGTTGGGGAAGGAGCACGATGAGATGCATCGAATAAAGAATGATGATTTGCAACAAATGATTGACGGGATGACCTGACGTAAATTCCTGACAATGCTGATTTTAGGATTGATTGCGATAGATGCTTGGTCACACACTGACCAAATTATTGCGGGGTTTTTAAAGGGATGGCAGGGCATGTAGGTGTTTGTGACCGGTGAAGAATTGCGCCAATTGCAAGCTCCGCGACTTTTTCAACACTGCAGCGTCACTTCTTCTTGGCTTAGCGTAGCGTCGTTTGCCGAGTGAAGTGGCTTTTTTTGTCAATAAATGATCGCTAGCGAATTTTTGACGGATGATCGTCAACGTTAAATGGCGAAAACACGACGTTTAAAATTAGTTGACTAAAAGCCATTCATTAACCGGTATATTGTTCATAGCAATGTCGGAAAAAGCCGGCTTTGTCAACTTGGATGAAGGTGACGGAATGGAAAAGAAACGGCAACGGTTGTTCACGCCTGGATTACGGGTTTTATACATTTTTATCTTGGATGAATTTATAGAAGCATTTGTGTTCACCCCATTTTTAAGTTTTCTACAGCTGGATTTTTGGGCAGACATTGTGCTCTATAAAGTACTTAGTTTAGTTATCATTCTGGGGCTCAATCTGTTGCTGTTAAGACAAAAGATTATCTTTAGGACGTCATTTGGCTGGCCAAGCTGGCAGAAATTTGTGTTCTGGGATATTGTGGGCTGCCTTGTAGCTTGGCAAATCTTTACCAACCGAAACTTCCTAGATATTTTACAAGCAAGTGTCATTGGTACCATCGCCGCTGTTCCTGAAGAGTACCTGTATCGCGGGGTTATTTTCGGTGGATTGCTCCGCGCCTTTTACCTTGCTAACCGTGGTGGTACCAAACGTAACTTTCTCTATTGCATGTTACTAAGCAGTCTGGCGTTTTCGCTTGCACACTTGAGTAATCTGCCAAGCCAAGGTGCTGTTGCAACTGTGGGTCAGATGATTCAAGTCAGCGGGATGGGTATGCTGCTGGCTGCTCTCTACGTTCGTTATGGCACATTACTGATGCCGATTTTTGTTCATTTCATGATCGACTGCTTGGTAACGCTGATTCACGGCCCTTATCCTAGCAAATTAAATGGGGTAAGTGACGAAGCGACGCTCATAACTGTTTCGTTGATCTGGGCTACGATTTACTTGGCCATTTCCATGTGGGTCCTATGGCACTGTCATGACGAAGAAGGGTTCATGGCAAGGTTAGCAGGCCAAGCAATCAAATAAGTTTATAGTATCTTGGACACATTCACTCGCAATTGCGGAAAACTTTATTACTGGATATGATAATCGCTTATTTAATTATAGGAAGATCCAAAAAAGAGGAGCTGAATCAAGTGACCAAATCTAAAAAAAGTCAAAGAATGATTATGATCCTTGCTTTGTCAGCAATACAGGTAATGATACTCAGTATTCTGTACAGGATTATAAATCCAAAAGAATTCGCTTCTATGATTTATCAAGTCAACGCTAACAATACAATGAGATTCGTTATCATAGCCGTGATATTGTTTACCTTTATAGCGAGCATGATAAGCTCGTCTCTTTTGGTGTCTGTATTCGATTTTTTGAGGAGTGGTTTATTCAAAAAAGGAAACTCTAAATGATTTTCATCTGTGAATATGACTTTCGTTTTCTCGTGCACACTTAAACACTTTGCCAGACCAAGGTGTTATTGCAACTGTTGAACAGATAATTCAAGTCAGCGGATCATGATGTCTATATGCATTTAATCTCCTCAATTGGCAAATGAAACGTTTGTATTATTGCAAAAATAAACATTGAAGAATGATAGAGAGTGGGTCTGTTTATGAGTTTTAGAAAAATGAGCAGCTTTATTGTTGGTGGCGGCTTTTTATTTGCTATAGTTTGGCTGATTTTAAGTGATCTAGATTTGTTACCTCACATTTCATTTATTGATCGCTACTATTTGATCTTTCTCGTTATTTTTATTGTGGTGTGTGAAAAGAGTCAAAAAAACAAGCCTACAAATTAAGCGATGACGAGGCGACGCTTAGTTTGTAGGCTTATTTTGATTCATCACGATTCCAAGTGTTGTGGTGCCAGTCCGCATGCTTTGACAGACCAAATAGTTTCTTTAATAAATCAAAACCGTTAGCAACGATTGCGAGGTCAATCACGATATAGACAAAGATACTTGAATCATCGGGAACAAGAAAGAGCAACGCCACTAAGCAACAATTAATGATCCACATTGACAGTGGTTGTTTCAACTGCTTGTATGCATTCATGAAAGTCATCTCCATTGGGTTATGCTCAGCATCTTTAAACTTTCAGTATCATTACATCATTTCATACTCATAATAACTAGTGTTCAAGAAAAATGGGTCATCAAAAAATAAACGTCGTAAAATCCCCTTTTTTCGTCGCATTTTAGATTTTTTGACGATAGAACTGACAAAAAAATTGAAAATATCAACGTTAAAATTTAAGTCACCACAAAAGCAATTGCTAGCCGTATATTGTGTGTAGGGTAGCTAGCACCCCCGACCGTTTTACCTAAGAACCAAATGTTTAGCAATGAATCACTCAAAGAAAATGGAGGGATAACAATGCAACAATTCATGACTTTAGATAACAGCAGCTTGGAAAAGATTGCTGGTGGCGAAAACGGTGGTTTATGGTCAATCATTGGCTTCGGTCTTGGATTCTCCGCGCGAAGCGTGCTTACTGGTAGTCTGTTTGTACCTTCGAGGGGTCCTGTAATAGATCTTGTCAAGCAACTAACCCCTAAAAACTAACTTCTAAGCTAAACAGGAAGAAAGGATGTACACCATGACTAACTTAAAAGATAAAGAACTTAGCCAGATCACTGGCGGTTTTGCATTTGTGATCCCGGTGGCTGCCATTCTGGGATTCCTAGCATCGGATGCGTGGAGTCACGCAGATGAAATTGCTGGTGGTGCCACAAGTGGCTGGAGTCTAGCTGACAAGTCCCACAGTTTGTGATTTGTCAATCGGTTTGTAGAATTGGTTAGCCATCTCGTTTCATACGCAAGCTGATCTTAAGAACTGATGCTTGATATACTCAAGGAGGACAACATCTACCAACTTAAAGGAGATTTTTTCAACTTTGTATACTATTTTGGCTTATCAATATGATGACCTAGCTTGCACATGGCGATAGCGTACGAAGAAATTTGCTGACAGTAAGCATCGTACCTATGCTTACTACTGCCTATCGATACCATATATCTCTTAAAAGTTGTCACAAGATTGTCGGTATCTGCGCCATTGCTTTAGTTACTTCAATCATTTTAACTTCGATTAGCAGTGACCAGGGATAGCTCGGCGTCTCAAATAGATGCTTCAATTTAAGTTTATTCTTTGTCACACGTGTGGTTGATCGACAAACGTGTAAGACAGTTTTGGATCTTTTATTGAAGTGCCTGCTCATGGGATGTTTACCGAAGTTCATTTTTGAGGCAGCAATTAGTTCCATTTTCAAAATCCAGACAACCTCCAACTTTCTTGATTTATCAAGAAAGTTGGAGGTGTTTTTGTGGTAGTCATTTTATAGGCACTTATTAACTGGATGCGATGCGGTTATATCAAGCCTAATTCTTTTATTGATTGATCCTTATCACGCCCATTCGAAGAAAGAGTGTAACAGATAACAAGAGATTAGGTTGTGATAATGCGGATTTATTTCTAGTGCAACGTAGACAAAATTAGGAATTTTTTCGATGCCTTGTCTATCATAAACTAGTTTAAAAGCCGAAGAAGTAAACGTCGCAAAATTGTCTATTCCGCAGTACTTTTGCACTTTTTTTAAAAGAATTAACGAAAAACTTTAAATTACCAACGTTAAAAATTTTAGGACCACAGAACCATTTGTCGGACGTATACTGTGTGTAAGGTAGCTAAGCAGGCACTGAAAATTAGTGGACTTGTTACTTGGCATGGTGTTAAAAGGCATTGAAGCATGATATTGAGCTTTGGCTACCAGCTGGGAAAGTGGGCAGTCGCTTAAATAGTTAATCAGGAGGTCAACATGATCATAACTGGAGATAAAATGGCAAGATTTATTAGATGGCTCGGTATTGTTTTTTTACCCGTGTACATGCTTGCCTTTGTATTAAAGGTGATTCCTAAAGTTGACGTTATCGTACCGTTGTTAATATTAACAACTTCTTCTTTGACTTTTGCTTCTTCAAAATCGGGCAAGAGACAGGGCAAGTTAAAGAAATAGGTTTGAGAATCTGTCGCTTCTTAAAAGTTATTCTAAAGGTGTCATCAAATAGACAGGCGCTGCAATCAAGGACTGAAACAGTTTTTGATTGCAGCGCCTGTTTCTCATGAACTAATCAGCTGGACTAAGGTGTATTTATATCTCAAAATTAAACAGCATTAATGAGTAAGCACTGCTGTAAGAGATTCAGAGGAAACAACACTGAATCTGTTGTCGTATTCAGCAGTTAAATGAAACAGTTACTAGAAACTTTGATATTTCTGCCAGGTTATTGGAATATTGGAGTTTTTTCAAGTGACCTTTATTTTCATCACCGTTTAGATTCGCTTCTAGTGGAGACGCGAAAAAAGAGATATACCATTCAAGCATCATTTGACAGATCATTGGTAGCAGACTGTGGTTTATTCGCGGTCATCATGACCTGACGCAGGGCCGATACTCTACGAATGCTGACCTCAAGTTTGTCTTGATTATCCATGTAAACAAAACGGCCATGCGTGTCCAATTTAGAAATATGCGTTGGGTTGAGCAAAATGCTTCGATGACAGCGAAACAATGTTGGGTATTGGAGCGATACCTCCTTCAAGTTTCCCGGAAAGGTTGCGATTTCGCGTTCTGCATGTAGTTCCAACGTGCCAGAGATACCAGGGGTTGTTTGAATGTAAAGTAGCTCATCTAATATAACCGTAAAAAGATTTGAATCAATGCTGTAATTAAAAAGTCGTGGCGATTGCAATTGACGCGCCTTCAATCGCTTGATGGCATAAACAATATTTGATCGCAGTCGCGCTTCAACTTCAAAAAGGACACTTTTATCAATTAAGTCTAAAGGCGCAATTTTGTGGGCCAGAATCGACAAGGCTTCTTCAGTGTGACTGGTGATAAACATGATGTCAGCGTATAAGGACTTTTTTCGAAGGATGGTGGCGATATCAATACCACTTACAGAAGATCCAGGGATGTCAATGTCCAGCAGAAAAAGGCAGTCATTAATCTCTTCTAGATCAACAGCATCTAACAAATCTGTCGCTGACTGAGTGGTGAATTTGATTTCGGCATGCAATGCCTCAATCATAATATAATTGCGAAGTGTACTTTCTAGGAAATTCAAGAAGTCAGCATTGTCTTCCAAAATGAAAATCTTCAGCATCGTTTGGTGGTTGGTCATGAAGTCATCTCCCTATAAACAAAGTGATCTTTAGTTGCTTGTTAATAACGGTCTTTTTAATGACGATATTTTTATTCTGCTGAATTAACTCATTTATGATGGTCAAGCCATTGCCATGCCCGCGGCCTTTGGTTGTGAAACCGGGTTCTGTAAATTTTGCTAGATTAAAATCATCATTGATATCGTTGACGACGCTTGCTTCTAGCCCCCGATCTGAAGCCACTAGCAGGACGCTGAAATGAGTCTTGTTAATCCTGATAGATTCTTCTAAGGCGTTATCGATTAAGATACCAAGTGCTCTGATGACGGCAAAACCGGCATTATTACTCAGCGGTTGGATTGTTCCTTCGGTGTGGATGTGTAATCTAATACCACTATTCGTCGCTTCTGACCACTTCAAATAGAGGAGATTTCGAAGCGGATCACTTTCGATTGCTGCTAATGAGTCCTTGCCACTTTCAGCTTGTTGTATTGACCTTTGAGCTTGCGCGATGATATTGCTCGTGTCAGAAGATTGACTTGCTGAAGTTTGTTGCAATGAAAGTTGGAGCGTTGCTAGTAGGTTCTTATAATCATGAAGAAGCTTGCTAGTATTTTCCCTTTGTTGGTTAAGTGATGCATAGTAAGCTCGTCGTGATTCATTTGTGTGTTTAACGACCAGTAGCTCAAGATAGTATCGGTAAGATCTCAAAATAAAAAATAGAGAGCATAAATTGACAACCATGAAAAAAATGAAGGCAGATAGTATGAGTAGAGCAAGAACATTATCAAGCTTTAGGAGTATAAAGGTAAACTCTAGAAAGTACATGACAGTGCAAGAAGCACCTAGGTAAAAGATAGCCGACATCCAAATACCATCTTTTTCTTGAACCAAATGACGCATATTATTGACAATTTTTTTCCTCGTACCAAACAACCAAATAGCCAATATGAGCAGTACGATATTGGTGATTAATTTAGACGTTATGCTTATAAAGAAAAAGTTATTGGTCATTGATAACGTGAAGGACTTTTCCAGTAGTGTTTGAAAATTGACAATAATCAAGTTGATTTCCAAAAATAGGAAAACCCAGAATACATCAGATCGGTTATGAGTTTTTGACATGTAGTAGGCATAGATCAATCCAAAGAAGATTTCACCAAGTAGCGATAGTGTTGTAGACAACACTATCGCTAAGATGGACCAAAAAAAAATGTGAATGAGATTAATTCGGTTGAAAAAAATATATGACAGAAACGTTATGCCTAGGATGAACACGGGTGATGTTAAAAGAATATAGGCTAGATCAGAATAAGTTTCCATGGAGTTGACCTCTGAATGCTGAGTAGGGTTAAAAAATCATTGTAACAAACTAAGAAGAGACGTAGAAGCGACGTTAATCGGCGAAAACCCTACGTTTATTTTTGGAAAACAAGAACAAGCCAAAAGTCTGTTACATTGAATTCATGTAAAGCAAAAGAATACTTCAACTTGAATGAGGAGGAAAAAGAAATGAAACAGTTTGATGAGCAGAAAATGGTCAATATGAGTGACGAAGAACTTTTGGGATTCATTGGAGGTGACAGCATCCGTGATGTTTCGCCAACATTCAACAAAATAAGAAGATGGTTTGATGGTTTGTTTAAATAAATCAGGGAAATCGTGTTTACGAGGTTTCGCTCGCATCTAAATCATTAAGGTAGATGAAATAAAGGTAAGGCCGGTAACCAACTTGTTCTGGCAGCTCTTTAAAACAAAAGAATTAGATTATTGATCATTTCTTTAATTAAAAGATTATATTACTACGATAATAATATATAAAAATAACTTTATATATTATTAAATCGGGTACCGCGTTATCGGTGACAGTATATCATATCTTTTCTAAACAATTTCATGCTTTGCACAATTTTCTTGGATTTTAAGTTTTATGTTAAACGCTTTTACAGAGAAAATGGTGTTCCACAAGCCTTCGCAGAATTTGACTGATTAGTGGCTTCTGGGACAGTCTTCTCCTCTGTAAGGTTAAGGGTTGTCATAACGACAACCCATTTTTTAAACAGTTCAAGGTATCACTTATTTAGAAAAATCCAGCACCAACCAGGAGGCATGCCCATGATCAAATACAACCTAAAGCTCGGCCAAGCACAGTATTACAAGCGTTACTACACGCCTCAGGTGGATGAGCGCGATTGCGGGGTTGCGGCGCTTAATATGTTGCTGCAATTTAATGGCTCGGATTATTCGCTAGCGCATCTGCGACAGTTGGCGAAGACGGATCAGGAAGGGACGATGGCATTAGGGATTGTCCGCGCTGCTCAGGCGCTTCATTTTGAAACCAAGGCGGTCAAGGCGGATATGACGCTGTTTGATCTTGATGATGTTCCTTATCCGTTTCTTGTCCATGTTTTGAAGCGTGGCGAGTTGCTTCATTATTATGTGGTGTTTAAGGCGACAAAGGATCATATCTTGATTGGCGATCCTGATCCATCAGTAGCGATGACCTGGCTTCCCAAAGAGCGCTTTGCGAAGGAGTGGTCGGGGGTCGCTATTTTTATTGCGCCAGAACCGCAATATCAACCACGCAAAGAGGACAAAGGCAGTCTCTTTGCGTTTGTGCCGATACTAGCGCGACAAAAAGGGATCATTGCCAATATTATTGTCGCCGCTGTGTTGATTACGTTGATTAGTATTGTCGGGTCTTATTTTCTTCAGTCGATTATTGATACTTATATTCCAAACGGGATGCGCACAACTTTGGGAATGATTGCCAGTGGTCTCATCCTTGCTTATGTCCTGCAGTCGGTTTTAACCTATGGGCAAAATTTTTTGATGGCTGTTTTAGGACAGCGTTTGTCGATTGATGTCATTTTGGGTTACGTTAGGCATCTTTATGAATTACCGATGTCCTTCTTTTCCACGCGTCGGACTGGGGAGATTGTATCGCGGTTTTCCGATGCTAATAAGATTATTGATGCGCTGGCAAACACAATTATGACCTTGTTTCTTGATATTTGGATTGTCTTAATTTTAGGGATCGTGTTAGGCATTCAAAACACCACCTTATTCTTGGTGTCTTTAATTGCTGTGCCTTGTTATTTGGTGATTGTGTTCGCTTTTCAGCGGCCATTTAATCGACTGAATCAAGAGACGATGGAAAGCAATGCCATATTGAGTTCATCCATTATCGAGGATTTGAACGGGATTGAGACGATTAAATCACTGACCGGTGAGAAAGTCAGTTATGAACGGGTTGACCGTGAATTCGTCACGTATTTGAAAAAGTCGTTCAATTATACAAAAGCTGATCAACTGCAGCAGGCGATCAAGGGACTGCTGAAGTTGGTTTTGAATGTGGTCGTGCTGTGGATTGGTGCGAGTTTGGTGATGGCTAACAAGATGAGTCTAGGACAGATGCTGACGTTCAATGCGTTGTTGGCATATTTCACTAATCCGTTAGAAAGCATCATTAATTTGCAACCAAAATTGCAAATGGCCAAAGTCGCGAATAACCGGCTGAATGAAGTGTATTTGGTTGAATCGGAGTTTAAAGAACAGCGAAGTTTGAATGATCGGCATTTAATTGATGGCGCTATCAACGTGACCGATGTGTCTTTTAAGTATGGTTTTGGGCAAGATGTTTTGAAACAAATCAACCTTGAAATCCCGGAGAATGCCAAATACACCATTGTCGGCATGAGTGGATCAGGGAAATCGACCTTAGCCAAGTTGCTAGTAGGTTTCTATCCAGTGGACACTGGCAAAGGGAAAATCACATTTAATGGGGTTCCCATCAGTGATGTTGATCTGACAACGTTACGACAATATATCGAGTATGTACCACAAGATCCGTTTATTTTTTCTGGCTCAGTCATTGAAAACTTAACGTTGGGTAGCCGTTCGAATATCACTGAAGCCGATATTGAAGCTGCCTGTTCAGTGGCGGAAATTGCCGGAGATATTTCGAATTTGCCGCAGATATGGCAGACCAAACTTTCTGAAAGCGGCAGTATTTTATCGGGTGGACAAAAGCAGCGCCTAGCAATTGCCCGCGCGTTATTATCACCGGCAAAAGTGTTGATTTTTGATGAATCGACCAGCAGTTTAGATACGATCACCGAGCGAAAAATTGTTGATCGGTTGTTAGCGATGACTGATCGAACCATTATTTTTGTGGCTCATCGGCTCACTATTGCTGCTAAAACGGAACAGATTGTGGTCATGGATCATGGTGCGATTGTTGAACAAGGAAATCATGCTGAGTTATTGGCCAAACAAGGCTATTATGCTCGGTTGGTAAGTGAGTGAGGAGGCCGCGATGATTGATCTAAAGAAGTTAGAGACAACCGAGTTTTATAACCATCGCTACCGTAATTTTTCAACAGTCATTATTGTGCCGACCGCGATCCTTTTTGTTTTGTTGTTGCTTTTTCTGATCTTCGCCAAGCGCGAGGTGACCGTTTTAACAGCGGCGGAAATTGCGCCGGTCAAAACGGCGGTCACGGTTCAAGGGACGGCGGCGAATCGAATTGTGACGAATCATATGAAGGAAGGCAAGCATGTCAAACGCGGCGACACGCTGCTGGTGTATCACGATGTGGCTCATCCGGCCCAATTGAAAGTGCTTGAACAGCAACTGGCGACGTTGAAAGATCAAAAAGCGCAGCTCGAAGTTCTCAACCAGAGTATTGCTGCCAATAAAAACCTTTTTGCGAGTCCTGATAAATTCGGTTATCAGCAACAAGTTCGCGATTATCTCAGCCAACGTCGGGTTTACGAACTGGAATCGGAAGCCTTGCATGCGACCCAAGGTGTGGCCGATGGTAAGAGCAAAGAAATCGATCAATTGTTGCAAACCAGTATGCAGGCAAGCGAGGCTAAAATGACGGCGATTCGTGAGGCCCAAACGGCCATACGAACCGATCGGCCATTAAGTGACAATCACACGTACAACTATCTTTATTTGCAATATAAAGCCGAGGCTAAGAATGCCGATGCTGCTAATTTGAACAGTTTGAAAGGTCAGTACCAGTCACAGTTGCAAAACTTATTGACAACCGAAAAGGAAACCCTCGCTTCCTTGCGCACCCAACGCATCAACCAGAAGCAGGCCGATCTTTCAGTGCAGCAAACAGGGCAGAACGAGGCAAAACTGGCCTCGTTGCAAAGCCATATGCAGCAAACCATGACTGCAGAACAGGTGAAAGTCCAACAAGGTACCCAAGAAGGCGAGGCGAAACTTGCGGCACTAAAGGACGAAAGTAAGAACTACCAAGTCAAAGCATCAGCAAGCGGTGTTTTGCATCTTGAAGCATCCTTAAGTGGCAACAAGTACATTCCAGCTGGCACCGTTTTGGCGCAAATCTTGCCAGACTTAGCCACGCAAAAAGAAGCTGAGTTGAAGCTGGCGGTTTCGCCAGCGGAAATCATGAGTTTGAAACGTGGTCAAAGCGTTCGACTGCGAATTGCGGAGAATGTCCCATCACCGATGACGCTGACTGGCCGGATTGATGCCATTGATGTCGCACCAACTGTGAATGCTAAGGTTGGCAATTACTTTAAAGTACAGGCCCGAGTGCCACTGAGTGAACGACAGCGGCAGACCTTGCACTACGGTATCGCAGGACAGGCCGCCGTTATCACGGGAACGAAAACTTACTGGCAATATTTTGTCGATAAAATGTTTAATCACCAGTAAAATTAAGGCTCATTTTTAGGTGAAATATGAAAAATACGACGTTAATCGGCCAAAACACGACGTTAATCGACAGATTGCGTCACACAACGCGGGAGATGGTAATCTTACAATAAGCAAGTGCTTGTTAAAGTTGGGATGGGCGTTATCTTTTGTTAAGGGAAAGGTAAAGGGGTATGGAATATCAACTTGAAATGGAAGCTAGGAAATTGATTATGATTCTCCGTCATGAAATTCATCAGTTACACCCGCTCAATCGGTCACCGGAGATGGCGTACGTCGTTGATAGAGTCGCCGGTGATATGGACAATGAACTGCCGCATGGGCCGGAGTTTGATCGCCAATTGTTTAGATTTGCCCAAAAAATTGATTTCATTTTGTCAACCCAAAGTATCCAGTTGAGTCAATTGGGGCGGGATGCGATTGATGACATTCGACGGTTGGCGAACGGGGAACCACTTGGCAAGCCAGAACCGGAAAGGCGTGGCATACAACGCTTTTTTGCCCATTTGTTTGGCTGTAACTAAAAACATTGGAAACACACTGGTTGTCGCTTAGCGTGTCGATCGTTTGATCGGCAGCAGGATCACAAGTTTGGGGTGTTGAAGATAGACGCTTTGGTCGATGCAGGTATGGTGAGCTTGATGGTGATGGGCGGTGTCATTTGTTACGCGGTGCCGGTCTTTTGGAAAAGAATACTTCGCAGACACCTGATTCACGAGATTAAGACCCTGAATCAAGGATTGCAGTTATCAAGCAAAGCCATGAGCCAATTAATTGATCCGGAAAATCCTTATATGGTATTTGCTGATGAAAATGGTGAACTGGATTTTTCATTTTTGTGGCTAGGCAACTTGCGTCAATTGAGGCGTGAACTGCGTCTAATTAAAGAACAGAAAGCTAGGGTTTGACGACGCGTTGGTGATTTAATCAAAACTAGCCTAGAGGCACCCGACCCATTTTTGCGGCTAGTGGCGTAGACGAAGGAGGTTAAGTTTTGAATGATGGGCATATCATTTGTTATCTCGTAGCTGCTGTGTTAGCTGCTTTAAAAAGTGTCATTTGAGTGCCGTATTTCAGCGTAAACTGTCGGGGTAAGAGACGAGGCCTGGTTTGATCGCCAACGCGTGTACGTTAGATGTGCTAAAATAGTGAATGTTTATTTTCATTTTTTCAAGATAACACATTCCTATAAGAAGAAGGATCGGCACAAGTTATGACGGCAAAAAGTAATCAGACAGCGCGAGGAACGCGGCCACTTTCAGAAAAACATCACATGCAGATTCCATGGTATGACGTGATTGTCAGCGAAGAACGGCAGGCAGATCATGCCACGCTTGAGGAACGTGCTTCACTCGTTGGTCGGGTGGGGATTATGTTGCTGGCGTGTGGAACTGGGGCATGGCGCGTGCGTGAAGCTATGAACACGGTTGCGCGTGCTTTGCGAATGTCGTGTTCTGCTGATATTGGCCTCATTTCGTTATCCTACACTTGTTTTAGTAACAACCACGCCTACTCCGAAGTTCTCTCATTATCGCAAAGCGGCGTGAACACAGATAAACTTGATGCACTTGAACGGTTTGTGCGCAATTTTGAAAAGCAATATACCACGGAAACGGTGCGCGAGATTCATCATCGGCTCGATCAGATCCAGAAAATGTCGGGTAATTATGATCCGCTGCGAGCAGGATTGGCTGCGGCACTGGCGTGTTGCGCTTTCGTTTTTCTGCTTGGCGGTGGTCCAGTTGAGATGGTTTGCTGTTTTGTTGGTGCGGGTATCGGCAATTGGTTGCGTGGTATTATGATTCGCCGCAGCTGGACCTTGTTGGCCTGCATTGGCGTCAGTGTTGCTGTTGCTTGCTTAGCGTACTTCCTTGTTTTTCGTGGATTGGAAATGAGTCTAGGCATCGCTGCGCGGCATGAGGCCGGTTATATTGGTGCCATGCTGTTCGTGATTCCCGGTTTTCCGTTCATCACGAGTATGTTAGATATTTCGAAGCAAGATATGCGGTCAGGGATGGAGCGCCTGCTGTATGCCTTGATGATTACGATTGTCGCATCACTGGTCGGTTGGTTAGTCGCGATGATTGTGCACTTGCGCCCTGAAAACTTTGTTGATCTGGGATTGAATCCAATGCTTTTGCTGCTTTTTCGGTTGATTGCCAGTTTCAGTGGCGTCTTTGGTTTCTCGGTTATGTTTAACAGTCCAAAGCGCATGGCGGTACAAGCTGGGTTGATTGGGGCAGTGGCGAATACACTGCGACTTGAACTGGTCGATTTGAGCACGATTCCACCGGCGGCTGCCGCTTTTATTGGCGCATTGGTCGCGGGGTTACTTGCTTCGGCGATCAATCGAATTGACGGCTACCCACGGATCTCGCTCACAGTGCCATCCATTGTGATCATGGTGCCTGGCTTGTATATTTATCGAGCGATTTATAACATCGGCTTAAATAATATCGGCGTTGGCGCTGAATGGATGACCCGCGCCGCTTTGATTATCATGTTTTTACCATTGGGACTGTTTACGGCCCGCTTGATCATGGATTCGCGATGGCGGAAAAGTGATTGAGAGCATCATTTGGTTGGACACAAAAGGCCCATTTCACGTGGTACCATGGCGCGAAATGGGCCTTTTTGTGTTCCGAAAGACTTTTAAGAGGTGAAGGAAGAATGAGTATTTTAAAATGGTATGCTGGCGGTCAAGACCGAGCAGAACAAGCGATCAGTATTTTAACTGAACTGGTGGCAGACCTAAATCATAGCCAGCAGAAAATGCCGTTACAACAAGTGTTAAGTGATTATATAGAGGCGTTTAGAAAGAAGGACTCAGCTGTTCCGTTCATTCTGAGCCGCATGAATCTTGACATTTCCAGCGCTCTGAAAAACAACCAGATTGTGTTAACTGTTTCAGAGTCGGATAAGCTTGATGTATTGATGGCCCTGGCGAATATTCGGTATGGTTACTAACAATAGCTATCCAGTGTTTTGGGGGCGGTAACAGCAGTCAATCATGGTTCAGTTCACATGACAATTTGAAAAATTAAAACCAGCCGTTATGTTTGGCATGTCGGTGGTTGGTGGCTGATCGGTCATCCGTATCAACATTGCGCCGCATTTTTTGAAGTGTTAAACTGCCGTTATCGTTAGGAGCTGATCGTATTGGGTGGAAAGGAAACACGGTTATTTCAGGCCATTGATGGTGCCTATAATGATGCCGCAGTTCAGTCGGATGATGAGATTAAACGTTTTTTATTTGAATCAGCCCAGCGATTGGCAAGTGGTGATCGGTTCAGTTACGTCGCTGCCCGCCTTGACAGCTTCATCGCGTCTTATTCGCAGGTTCATCACTTTCAGTATCCGTCTGCACTTGAGCCAGTTTATAAATTGGTAGCAGGCGCTAGTATGCGAGCGCGCGGAGGTGGCGGGTTGAGCGTTTGGCTTTGAATATTTGTAAGGAGGACACGTCCATGAAAAAACAAGAAACACAATTGTTTGAAGCAATCGATGTTGCTTATGCAGATCCTGAGATTGCCAAACAGGATGATCTTCGAAAGTTGTTGTTCACATCAGCGCAACATCTGCAAAATGGTGATCCCTATCAGATGGTTGCTGTGAAGTTGAAGAACAGCATTTCACGCTACGTGGCCTTGCATCAGTTGGATGCACCTGACGCACTGAACAAACTTTATATGAAGATTGGGCCAATGGACGATCGAGACTGGGGATTGACTCAGATTTTTAGATGAACTTGACTACCTACAGAAGGGCTTTTGCACAAGCAAGGGCTTTTTTAATTTGCCGCAATCACGGATTTTGGCTCAGGATGATAGAAAAGCAGTACTGTTGCGCACAGGACACCAGCGATTGCTAGGCCGACCGTTAAACTGGATGCTGGTAAGAGGAAACCGAGCAAGGCGAGCAGCCAGATGCCAGTCCAACTAATTAGGAGTAAAGCAATGGTGCGAAAGTAGCCAGCCAGACATAAGTTGACCAGCCCGATGCCAACACAAAGGCTAATGAGGAGTGGGCGGGAAAACGAAAAGGCATTTGTTTTAGCCGAAAAATAGCCGATTAGCAAAGGGACGATGATAAAAAGAGCAAAGGCGATTAGAAGGCCGAAAATGGTTTTAGAAGAGACTTTGTTGAATGAAATGCCGCGGGCAAAGGGAACGCCAATGAAAGCAAACACGACAGCAACAGGTGCCGCGATACTGCTTAATGAAAGTCGATGCTCTTGGCCAACTAGCATCGTGAAAATGATGGATGCAAATAGAAACATGACAATCGGCCAGTATTGATCAAAGAGATACCAGGCAGGCACACGCGGCAATTCCTTCAAAATATTGTCCGCCGCGGTCTGCGGATCGTCACTAAAGAATGCAGCCACGCGATGGCCGGCTGTTTGTGCATCGGTCAATGTCGTTAGTAGGTCATTGATAGCTTGTTCAATAGCGTACGGATCTTTGCGTAAATCAGTCCGCAAATAGCCGATGACGGTTTCGGTGTAGGTATAGTCAGTGCCGTGAATGGCTTTTAGTTGTTGATCGTTTGCAGTTCGGAGTTGTTTTAACTTTTTCATGAGTAGCCTCCATAAAGCATTTGGCACCGTTGTCGTGATAAGGATCGTCAGGTCAGGATACTTCCAGATGTGACTGTGACTCAGGACGGTAGAAAAGTAGCAGCAAACAAGCGCCTAGGCCAACAAAGGCCAAGCCAACGGATAATTCCGAAATTGGCAAGAAAAGCGTCGCCGCCGTGAAAGCCCAGATTGCTGACCACCCAAGGAATAATAAAGCGTTTTTTCGAAAGCAGGCCGCAAGCCCTAAATTCAGAAAGACAAAGCCGCCACAGATGGGAATCAGTGTGGTGCTAGAAAACGATAGGTTGAAAACATGATTTGACACATAGCCAATTAGTAGAGGCAGGCCAACGATGAGGAATAGGCTGATCAAGACACGACGGATTGTTTTACGAGAAAGCCGATTAAACGAGATACCTCGACCAAATGAAATGCCAAAGAGGCCTAACGAAACGATCAACATGGGGAAAAAGTCGGTTAGTAAGAGGCGGGTTTCGTGATCGACCACCATCATCAAGATGCCGTCAATCAGCGGAAACATGGCAAAAGGCCAGAATAGGCTGACAAAATAATCAAGCGGGGCAGGCGGCAATTCTTTTAAAATATTATCTGCTGCTGTTTCAGGATCATCGCCAAAGAAGGTTGAGACTTTGCGTCCTGCTGTTTGAGCATCAATCAAAGTTGTCAACAAATCGCTAATCGCATGCTCAACCGCATATGGATTCTTGCGAAGCGCACCACGCAGATAGATAACCACCGTTTCGGTATAAGCGTAATCTGTGCCGTGAATTTGTTTGAGCTGTTGATCGTTAGCCATACGCATTTGGTTCAACTTTTTCATGTTGTGCCTCCTTGGTTGAGCTTAGCCATCGCTTGACTCAGTTGGTGCCATTGTTGTTGAAAATCAGCCAGCGTTTGTTGGCCAGCCTCGGTTAAGTGATAGTATTTTCGATCCGGTCCGCTTTCCGATGCTCGCCGGACGCCCACAATTGATTTATTTTTTTGCAGTTTCAGTAGCAACGGGTAAATGGTACCTTCAGGAATATCGCCAAAGCCCAGCGCACCTAACTGTTCGTGTAATCCGTAGCCATAAATATCGCCTTGTTGGATGATCTGTAAAATGGCGCCTTCGAGAATGCCTTTTAACATTTGCGATGAAGGTTGCATGGCTTAACCTCCTTTTGGTACCTTGTTAAGCATAGTATAATCGTGAGGGGGTACCTTGTAAAGCAAGATACACATTTAAGAAAAAAGTCAGCAACATATGCTGACTAATTGGGCGTATCAGCCTGAGCTGGTGGGTTACTTAGTTTCTTTTAGCTCACCATAGCCAAAAATCATGAAGATGACACTAAAAGTTTGGGCTAGTGGTTTAACAAGTGTGCCCGTATAAAATCCAGCTGCGGCCGCTAATTTATTGCCACCGGATATGGAGGGTGGAACTAAGCCAATAGTTTTTATATGAATAAGGAAGAAGATCGCGCCAAAGCCGACCACAAAAAGGCCCAGCAATAGTTGATGAGGAATGTTGTTAACCCAGGCACGATAGTTAGGATAATGGGTTGCTAGTACAACAACGTTAATGCTGAGCGCAAGTGAGAATAAGCCTGCGAATGGTTTCAAGTTGGGCGAGATGATTATCAGTGCCCAGCCAATTAAAAAGAGAATGATATTCAAATAATAGGTAACTTGAAAATACTTTTGATCCCGTTGTGCATGTTTGTCAATCGCGTCGTAATGATCTGTCATCGTCTGATCCTCCCGTAATAGTTGATCCAAAGAAATATCATAAAAATCGCTAATCCTGACGAGTGTGCCGATGTCAGGAAAACTGCGCGCATTTTCCCAGCTGGAAATTGTTTTTGGGGAAACGTGTAATTGCTCGGCAATTTGTGTTTGTGTGAGTTGTTGCTGTTGGCGAGCCAGTTTGAGTTTGTCGCTGAATTGCATGTCCTTCACCACCTGCTATTATTGTTGAGGCAGGAATAAAATTACACAAGCTTTTTTCAATTGATAGAGGTCTGAGAATCATAGAGTCATTGATATGACGCGATTTTGATGCACATTGCTGATGAATGATTGTTGACACTAGTGCGCAGGATAAGTTGAATGCTTGCTAAAATGTGGGGTAGCTTTTGGCCAGGATGCAGATGATTTGGCCAGCTTTCACGACCATGGGTGCATTAAAAAAGCCCGGCATCTGCCGAGCTTGTGACCCTCTTAATGCGTTTGAACCAGCGAGCCAGCCATGGCACCGAGGAGGCAGCGGAATGAGCGGCCAAGTTGTTGCCGATGATGTTTATCGAGGCGCCGGAAAGCCCCAAGATAGTGGCGCCAATGATTTTTTGTTTTTGCTAGATCATCCAAGGTGATGGCATTGCCGCTGCGCAAAATGCGGTAAAGTGCGTCCACGGTAACCGCGGTGGCTTTGGCATCAAGGCCAGCTAACCAAAGGGCAAAAGTTTTTTGGAAATAGCGTGATGCCCATGTTGTGGTTGGCAAGTGAGCGAAGGTCGTGTCGGCAATGTTCCAAGTAAGAACATCGTGTTGGCCGAACAACTTCACGCGACTTTTGACCACCTCAAAATTCATCGCTGGATCGAGACTGACGCCAATTAAGGAGCTTTGTGGAACGAGCTTGGTGACACGGTCACGATGGCTTGGATCAAGCGGGACACCGCTCGGCCCATCGAAGCTATAGACATGGGCAACTTGACTGGCTAATGGTTGTGGCAAGTGGTCAAACGCATAGGTGGCGATACTGCCGCCTTTGGAATGGCCAGTCAGGTAATAAGTGCCGGGATGCTGACTGATTTGTTTAATCAAGTAGCTTAATGCCCGACGCTGCGCTGGAATCGTTGGCATGAAGCTCATATTGAAATCTTCTTTCCAACCAACCAGTTTATTGGTTGTCCCCCGAAAACTGACACAATAAACCCCGGGGGCTAATGTGAATGTGATGGCCGCGAAGTCTTCTTCGTTGCGATGGCTACAAGTTTCCAGCCAGTTTTCCCAAGTAACCCGGGCAAAACGTTCACTGTGGCGCATGGCGTCTAACATGATCTGATGAGTTGGAATCGCCCAAGTAGTCAAGGTAGCCCTGTTTAGGCGGGTACTGTCATTTAAATCGGCAAAACGCGCATATGGCTGGCCGATCAGGTAATTGAAGTTCAAATAACCGAGTTGCGCAAATAAACCCGCATCAAGTTCAGTGAGCGGTGTTTGTTGAAATGACGCCAAGCTATGGCGTTGAGGGTAATCAGCAATTGAAGGCATTTCAATACTCCTAGTTCTTGAATAACTTTTTCGAGAAACTGACTATCTCTAGTGTAACCGGTTTACTGGGTTAAAGTATGTAATATGCTGTTAATTGTTGTGTATATTTAATGTTCTTTTTTAAAATGTTTTAAAAGTACCGACAAAATCAAGTCACAGCAGTGTTTGCACGCCAGAATGCTGTATTGTTGTTAACGGAGGTGTTCGTATGCCAGATTTAGCACAGTCAACGTTTATTTTGCCGCAAGATGCGACACTGACCTCAGAACAGTCAGCATTGGAACAGCGAATTTGGACCTTTATCAACGACAATCACAACACAACGTCAACGCATCTATTGATCATTTCGGGTGATGCCGGTGCTGGTAAAAGTGTGGTGTTGGATGCTGCTTTTGCGCAGTTGCAAAAAGCTGCCCGTGCGACAAGCGGCGAGTTGGCTGGCACAGACAACAAGTTGTTGGTAAATCACAATGAAATGCTGAAGATTTACAAAGAAATTGCTGGTACAAAGTCTTATTTTCGAAAGAAAGACTTT
>NZ_JBSOQX010000021.1:0-50280 GCF_053819265.1 Lacticaseibacillus sp. 30 | reverse complement strand
AAACACATTCCGGAGCCTCTTATTGCGTTTGCTTTCATTATCACGTTCGCATTTGAGATTTTCTTTAAGTCAGGTCCACTTTCACCGTATATGTTAACAACATCCCTCATCATCGTGATTTTATCCCTGATTCGAATTGTCATCCTGATCCGCAAACGCCAATAAGAAACGCCAAGGATCCTCTATACTTTAAAGATAGCGCAACCCCCAATTTATTGAGAGGCTGTGCTATCTTGTTATTGGATACTACTTCGCTTCTGTTTGGTTCTAAAAACCAGTCACGGTGAATAACGAATAATCATTCGAAAAATTATCTAACTCATTAATCTGATTAGCGGAGGGAAAAATTTATGCCTTGGATAAAAATTAAGAAGCTTTCCCTGAACCAAGTACTTAAACTGATCATCGGCACCATCATTGGCCTTTTTGTGCTTGGTCACCTAACGCCAACACTGGCAGTCAGAACGCAGCTCTTGATGCATGGATACTTTCAAAGTGCCTTTTGCGCGAAGATTGCGCGGTCATCCGAAAATGCTTATGCTCCTGCGTATAGTCATGACAATGATGGCACTGTCTATTACGTTAAGCCTTCACCGGTTTCCCAAGAAGAGCTCAAAATGACGAGTGCCCGGCCGAATCGTTACGCTGTTCAGACATTTGGTTTGAGCTTTGCCACCATGACTTGGTATAACTGATGTCAATTGAACGCAGGTCCACTCTCCTTCGTGACGGCAATACTTGCTGTTATCACAATGACTATGGCTCTGGTTCAGCTACTATATACTAGGACATCAGCGCCAATAACACTCGCTGCCCTTACGCCGAAATTTGATGAGTCAACTGTCCCCTTTTTAAATAAATCGACACTAAAAGCCGCTCGATCAGCGAATCGAGCGGCTTTTGCTTGCTACAATGACTTATTTAACAAACCCTAACGTCTGCGCAATCAGGTAAAGGTTCAAAATGATCAGGACCCCACTGATGAACCATGCTGTCCACTTCACCCAAGCACGGTTGGCGAACTCACCCATGATTTTTTTATCACTAGTGTAGAGCACTAGCGGGATGACGGCGAATGGTAATGCGATACTGAGGAAGACCTGCGAGAAGGTCAACAGGTTTTCGATTTTGGCTTCGTTGCCATGGTAGTAAATCGCGAAGATGAGCACTGGGGTCACGGACATGAGCCGAGTCAAAAGTCGTTGGGCCCAGAGCGGCATTTTCAAATGAATGAAGCCTTCCATGATAATCTGACCGGCAAGTGTTCCTGTAATCGTGGAGCTTTGGCCGGATGCGAGCAGCGCAACCGCGAACAACATGGAAAGCATCGGGCTGGCGATCGCACCGACGATCTGAGAATTGCTTAGTGCGTTGAAAAGATCAACGAAGCGGCCAACTGAGCTACTTGTGCCGAAGAACAGCGCTGCGCCCAGAATCAGCAGCAGTGAGTTCACAATGAAGGCCATGGTCAGTTGCAGGTTGGAATCAATGGTGGAGAACTTAATCGCCTTTTTGACTTCTTCGTGCTTCGTGCGATCAATTTTTCGTGTTTGCGAAATCGAGGAGCCGAGGAACAGGTCATGCGGCATCACCGTGGCACCAACAATCCCCAAAGAGAGATAGAGCATTGATTTGTTGGTCACGATATCCGCGTGTGGCAGATAGCCTTTCAGCAGTTCCGGGACATTTGGTTGCGCGAGAATCACTTCATAAGCGAAAACCAATAAGATAACCAGCACTAAGGTCGCAACAACCGCCTCAATCTTACGGAAACCGAGGCGCATGAGCAGTAAGAGGATCAGCACATCAGCGGTCGTGATAATGATGCCGACAATCAGCGGCATGTTGAACAGTAACTTCAAGGCAATGGCAGAGCCAATGATTTCGGCGATATCAGTCGCCATAATCGCAAGTTCTGTAATGACCCAAAGAAAACCGCCCATCGCTTTGTTGGTGTGATCACGTGTCATCTGCGCTAAATCTCTGCCGGTCACAATACCAAGACGAGCCGCCATCGCTTGCAGCAGCATCGCAATCAGACTGGAAATAAGAATGACAGATAGCAAGGAATATTTAAATGAAGCGCCACCGGCAATACTGGTGATCCAGTTACCAGGATCCATATACCCAACGGCAACTAGGATGCCTGGGCCAGTGTAAGCTGCTAAAGTTTTCCAAAAGCCCGCATTGTGCGGTACTTCAACACTGCCATTCACTTCATCAAGACTTTTGCTTGGCGTATCTTCGAAGTGAATAATGTGTTCGCGTTTTGATTTTTTATCTTCTGATGCCATTGTGTGAAGCCCTCTTTCCATTGGCTTGAAATTTGGGTCTAATTTGAGTATTTACTCAACATCGTCCGACATAAATATACACCCTTTTAGATACAGGTCAAGAAAAAGGTTAGGCTTGCTTAACTTATTGTTACTGTTACCTTATTTGATCATGTTGGTGTTGATGCATTTGCCCTAACTCTAAAATCGACGTTAACTAGGAGTTTAGAAAGTCTGACGGGTATACTGGCAGAGACCGTTATGTTTGTGGTGATGCATCAGCTTGTAAAAACTGACTGAAAACTTCCAATAAGTCCAGCTTCTCTAGACGGTTATCTAGATGAAGGTATAAAAATATTCCTCTACAGTTATCAGACGAATGATTACATCTCATCTGACAACCCCCTAGAGGAATCATAGCAACAAGTTTTACGACATTTTCTGCTTTGGTCGTGTACTTAATCAAAAGACTCCTACACCACACATATAATCGCTTGTTCTGATTATTTCTGACGTTTGCCTTTTTTGGGAATTCGTTGACTGGAAGATTTTTTCTTTAGAAATAGATTCCAGATTAAAACGTAGCCATTGAACAAAATTAGGAATCCTCCGCCAATAACAATCTCAGTTCGCAAAAAATCACTTAAGGCATGCTTTAAACTAACGGCTCCGACCAAGAAAGGAGCGAAATCATAGTAGCCGCCCCACAAACTAATGAGAAGTAACGCAATGATATTGGTCAAAACCAGTGAGATCATCACTGATCTTTTTTTGTTCTTTGGCATTAAAAACCACCGCTTATCTTAATGAATTTCGTCCCACCCACATTGGGCACCCATCCAAGCCACTGATACCCAACCGACACCTGGCAAGGCAAAATGTGCCAGTCTCTTTACGGCAAAACTTGCTAGTTTCTTGCCAGCAAATTTCGTAATGCGCTGAACGATCATAGCTGAAGCTTTCTTCCAAGCTTGAGACTTGAGGTATCTAACAACTTGTTCATTAAAGACCATCTTCGCAACATCTTTTAATTGGCCAAGCCCCATTTTGATAACCATACACTCACTAAAGCTTGAAATTGAACGTTTCATTCTGGTTGATGCAGGTTGTTCTTCAGAAAAGCTGTAAAGCATGATATTCTTGGCAACTGTTTCTTCTGTCACATTAGGATCAGAAGTATATGCTTCTTCTAAAACTGTAGCTAAATTGCTCGTTGCTTAATCTATATCTGCCTGACTGATCTCCACAGAGTTCTCTGACGCGTATACTGTAGATCCTGTTGTCGCGATCGGCCCAGCTAGTAGCAATGCTACAGCAAAAGCCACTAAATAGGAAACACGATTTTTGAATCGCCATTTTGCAAAAATATTTAACATCCTTCTACCCTCCAATATTAATCTGTCCACCTGCACTTAGCGATTATATGTTAAGCAAAATGTATCATTAAGAGCAAGAGGGAGCAAGGCATTTCTATCAATAACCAGCGATATTTTATCTATTTATAATAATGAAAGCGTTTCTATTCTCTGAATCAACAAATAAAGCGCTCTAAATATGATGCTAATAGTAATTTATACAATTTTTCAAATTTGATATTATTTCATATTCTTTAAGAGATGCACAGTAGTCACGCTGCCACATTAATCTCTCTCTAAGTTGTGACAATTTGAATTAAAGCAAATAGAATGATATCTAGCCATATTAAAGAAATAACAACTCTTATCATGAGAAATTCCAACATGTTGATGAGCTAAGTCTGTGAAAAAACTCATTTTAAGTGCTATAAAAAGGTTAGGCTTGCTTAACTTATTCGCCAAAATCGCTATTGAGGCAACAGGCTGCGTGCTATAATGGGACCAACTTGTTGACTTTAAGTTTTCACTCAAACCCATGAGAAGGGATCCTGACGTATGGCCAGCTCAGCAGACAACATCTTGCATCAGACGCAACTTTTTACCAATTTCACCGCTAAGCAGAAACTCATCATCATTGCGGCCATTGAGGTTTTTGCTGAAAAAGGATACGCCGCGGCCAGTACCAAAGAAATTGCTTTGCGAGCTGGGGTGGCCGAGGGGAATATTTACAGCCGCTTTACCAATAAACGCGGCTTGCTCAATGCCATCATCGCACCGGTGCTGAGTCAAATGTTCCCTGATGAGTTGGACGATTTCATTAAGTCTCGCCTCCATCAGGACTATGTCTCATTGGAAACTTTCTTGACGGTGTTAATAAAGGATCGCGTGACTTTTTTAAAAGATAATGCCCAGATCATCAAAATTGTACTGTCGGAATTACTGAATGATACGCAGGTGCGGGCTCAGGTCGTTGATGGTTTCACCACCCAGTATTGGGAATCCATGACACATGACCTGAACGCGATGGTAAAGCGCGGTTTGATTGTTGATTGGCCGCTTGAAGATATTCTGCGAACAATGTGGTCGATGACCGGTGGCTTGATTTTAGGCTTCTTGTATTTTGACCAACCTTTGGACGCCAATACCGTCAATCACGCGATCACCGCCGCTATCAAGGCCTTATCGCCGAACTAGCCACCTGCTGCTTACCGCTCACTTCTGTTTTGAAAAGGACTTTTGCTAATGCCAACCCCTACTGAAACCTGGCGTCCAGTCACGCGCGACGATGCGTCAGGACTGACACAATTACAAATTGATTTTGGTATCACCGATGAAATGCTGGGATACGCCCGTGACGATTACGAGCAACCGCATATGGAATACGATGCAGAGAGTGATACTTTTCTGCTGATTTATAATGTGCCTAGCGATAAACCTGATACCGATGGCTATCTTTCTGAACCCATGGCGTTTCTCGTCACCGATGACCGCCTCATCACAGTTGGCAGCCATGATGTGAACAATACCAATGCCGCCATCGCCAAAACGGTTGCGCGATTTGGCAGCGAATCGGTGTACAGCCTTTTGTGGCAATGCCTGCTTGCTATCACCGATAATTTTGTCACACTGGTGAAGCAGCAAGACGCCACCCGTCGTCAAATTGCCACACGCTTACGCGAACACACGACCAAAAAAGACTTGTTGAAAATCGCCGAGCTTGCTTTGAGTGCTGATTTTTTGGTTCGAGCAACGATCCAAAACACCGCTGTTTTGAAACAGATTCATGCGTCAACGCGAGTGCCTGGCATTACTGGCACACAAGGGGAACAACTGGAGGATGTCATCATTGAAGCTGATCAGATTGCGGAAATGATGAACTTGTCTTCCCACACCTTGGATCACTTAACGGATAGCTACAACACCGTTTTGAATAATAACTTGAATGACATCATGCGGTTCATGACAGTATGGTCGATTTTGCTCACAGTGCCGACCATCGTTTCCGGCTTTTTTGGCATGAACGTGCCCCTGCCTTTCGCCCACGAACCACTCGGCTGGATCATCACGATTATCATCGCGGCCATCTTGTGGATCGCATTGGGATTGCTGCTTAATCGGTACATTCGGAAAAATTGAACAATCTAACTCAGCCGTGCCAAACTCCGCAATCTCCGGCATGGCACTGGGGTCTTTAAAGCTCACTAGGTCATTCATGGGAAAGAAAAGAACGTTTCCCATTATGCGAAAAATTATTCGCCTTTACTTAGCTTTGCTTTGGCGCTGAAGCCGGCGTCCGATTGTATTATTCAAGGTTCGTGCGCCTAAACCGAGGGCAATCACAACAAGAATCCACTTCGGCAGCAGCAAGCCCACCAGAATGTAAACAATGGCGACGAGCACCATGAGTGATACCGCGCGATACTCTTCCCAATCATGGGCATTTAAGTTTTCTTTTTTCGGTCGTTCGCCAATGACGGATCGGAACAAAATAAATTGAAACAAATCGACCATAAAAATAATGATGGCAAATAATGTTGCACTGATTCGACTGCCCGGATGGTCACCGATGAAACTGGTCGCAAACGGTACTAAACAGATGAACACAAGATAGAAAAAATTTAATACTAAGAAATTAGTGCTTGGCTGCTTAACGGTATGCAGCAGTTCTTGGTGAAATGTCCAGTATTGGCCGACCACCGCAAAACTGATAAAGTAAATAACGACGGAAAAGCCTGTCGCATAAAGATCTGCCATGGTCAGTGTTTTAGGCACCTTGATGTCCAACACCATTAATGTCAGCACAACCGCAAAAACGCCGTCAGAAATGGCATCAAGTCGGCTCTTACTATTTTCAAACATGTGCATCTGTCCCTTCTTCGCTTTTTATCATAACCCCAAATGACGGTGCTTTAGCGTATGATTGACCTATCAACGTTCGCCAGCGTAAAAAAACTGTGAGTGCCCCATGGTCACAGTCCGACCTGACACACGGCATTTCTAAATGCGCTAGATGACGTCCATTCAAATTCTTGGAGGAGCAATATGAATTTTTCGATCTTTGCCTTTCTACTGATTGCCGGGATCGGTGCTGGACTAACGTCTACTTTAGCTGGCTTGGCTTCACTGGTTTCGTACCCAGCCTTGCTTGCAATTGGCGTGCCGCCGGTCATTGCTAACGTCACAAATACCGCAGCACTCGTTTTTACTGGGGTTGGCTCGGCTGTATCCTCACTGCCAGAACTCCGTGGCCGCGGTAAATTTCTCTGGCGGCTGATCTTACTGGTATCACTTGGTAGTATTTTTGGCAGTGCCTTGTTGCTGATCGCCCCGGCAGCCACATTTGAAAAAGTTGTGCCTTTCTTCATCATTGCCGCGGGCCTGTTACTACTCTTCAGCGGCCGACTGCCAACTCAAGAACATCGTCCCGGAGAACCTGCACGCACCTTAACATTTGGACAAGAAGCCGCTCAAACCATCGTCATTTTTGTTACTGGCGCCTATGCTGGCTATTTCGGGGCCGCTGCGGGTGTGGTCATGCTGGCAACCTTAACCTTGACCGTTGATCAACCATTCATCGTCTCCAATTCTATGAAGAATCTGACCGGATTCGCCGCCAATGCCATCGCCACCGTCATCTACGCCTTCACCACCAAAATTGAATGGCTCATGGTCATCCCGCTTGGTATCGGTCTGTTCATCGGTGGCTATATCGGCCCCATCATCGCCCGCCGCCTGCCGGTTCAACTGTTACGATTCATCATCGCAGCCTTAGCCTTTTTGTTAGCAGCCAAGTTATTTGCGCAGGCTTATCTTTAGGAATAGGTCAAAAAATGGGATTATTTATTTTTGTCCCTTCGAAACAGCCGATTCCCTGGCGAATTGGTATAGAACCCATAAAGTGAAAGGCTCGGTAGATGCTTGTATATCTGCCGAGCCTTTTTGATGACCCACTCTATTTCAATATTTTTAGCAATTCACAGCAATTTTTTACAAAGCCTTTCCGAGATAATATCGAGCGTCAAGAGCAGACGGTCTTCCTCCCAAAAACAAAAACATTTCCTTGCAAAAAAGAATGCAATGGATGTAGAGTGATACCGAACACATGTTCGTTATACTGCAACAGACGTGTTGCACACATTGATAATAAAGGAGACTTTAAAATGGCAGATGAAGCAGTACGAGCCGTTCAAAAATGGCTCAACAAAACGTATGGTAGTGTTCCTGGCTTTGTCGCAGCTCCAGAAAACGGACAAACAGGTTGGCCAACAATTTATAGCCTGAGAATGGGATTACAGCACGAAATCGGTATTAGTGCTATTGGTGAAGGCTTTGGCGATACGACCAAAAATGCTTTAGCACCTGTTGTAGGTAGTCTGAAACCAGGATATAAGGGGAACATTGCTCAACTCATTCAAGGGGCTTTCTGGTGCAAAGGAATTAGTCCAGTAGACTTTAATAATGAGTTCACGAATAATACCCTTAATGCTGTTAAAGAACTTCAGCAAGATGCTGGCATTGCGGCTGATGGCTCTGTGACAGTGGCATTTATGGCGGCTTTGTTTGACATGGCAGCTTTCGTCTTAGTTTCAAGCGGCGATGCTAAGGTTCGAACCATGCAGCAAGCGCTCAACCGTAAATTCTCTGGGGAATTACAAGAATTGATGCCGTGTGATGGCGTTTATCAACGAGCAACTAATACAGCGTTGATTTATGCCTTACAACGAGCAATCGGTATGAGTTCTGCGCAAGCAAATGGTAACTATGGTCCAGGGACAATTACCGCTACACCTACTGTTAATCAGGGAGCCAATAGCGACGTTGTCCAGGTCATCCAATACGGCTTGTATGTGAACGGCTTTTATACAGGGGCATTTGATGGCTATTTTAGTTCAGACGTAGCAACGGCAGTGGTAGCTTTTCGAAAGTTTATGAATTTACCGCCATTTAATAGCACAGCTGACCTAACCGTCATCAAAGGATTGTTGACTAGCAACGGCAATACTAATCGTGATTCAAATACTTTTGATACAGCAACTCAATTAAGTGCTGCACAGGCAAAACAACTAAAGCAATTCGATTTTTCAATAGTTGCTCGTTATCTAACTGGCAGCGTTGGTGCAGGGGCTGCCGAACGTGATAAATACTTGACTTCCACGGAACTTGCAAATCTTACTGAGGCTGGACTAAAAGTTGTGCCAATATATGAAGATGGTGGCTATGAGTTTGATTACTTTAGTCTACAGCAGGGAATTCATGACGGATTTGTTGCAAGTAGTACTGCTGCTAAGTTAGGGTTTCCGGCTGCAACTACGATTTACTTTGCAGTTGATGTGGATGTTCAAAGTGGCGATATAGATGGCACAATTATTTCTTATTTCCGTGGTATTAGCCAAGCTATGAACAATAGTATTTTCAAAATTGGAATATATGGAACACGGAATGTATGTAATCGGGTAACCGCTGCATCGGGGACCAATATTCTTTATTCCTACGTCGCTGATATGTCATATGGATGGAGCGGAAACCTAGGTTTTAAGATGCCTCAAAATTGGGCATTTGATCAGTTTGTGGAATACTCAGCTGCAGGTGTTGATATTGACCAAGTAGCTTCTTCAGGAAAAGACCAGGGAAGCGGGACTTTCAAAGTGGATCCTAACGCAGTACGCCTTGAGTTTGCGCGAACCTTAATTAACAATGCCTATCAGTTAAAACCATTACAACCAGATATTCCGACCTTAGAGGTTGATGGCCCTGAAATTCATGTGTCAACTATTTTGGCAGAGTTTTATATTAAACTATCAAGTACTTTTGCGAGCAACGACAGTGGGGCTCCACTAGGTTTTACAATTTCTAATGGCAAATTAGGCACTCAAGTACAATCTGAGATCGATAAATTCAAAGAGGCGCACGAAGCTGCAAGGAATTTTGACTTTACGGCTTTGCTTGGTACACTGGGGCCAATGATTGGCAATGGAAATCTAAAGGTTGGAATGTCAACTAAAAATGGAATGTTGGGGTTTAAAGTGGTCTGTGAGTCTACAACAACAGTTGTTACTAACGGCCAACAGGAAAATGTTACAACCTCATTGAGTATTGAGATATACACTAAACCAAATGGATTGGGGATCCCAGCTGAGGATTATAAACCAATTTATGTTCCCGTTTCTGAACATGAACCAAACCTGGAGTGGATTCCTTGGGCGGCAGGAGCTGTTGTATTAATAGCAACAATTATTATGGCTCCAGAAGTAGCGGCTACGCTTGTTGGAACGGCTGCTAAACTATTACCAGCGACATTCATTGCTGCTTAGCTTTTAAGGAGGTGATTAATTGGGATTGTTACCATTAATGCTTGGTGTGCTTGGATTCACAGTGTTATTAAGTTCTCTTTTTTTAACAACACTGGTACGGCGACAAGCTGCGCATCAAAAGCGTAGTGAAGCCTATATAGAAGTAGCTAAATATCTGGGTGAAAATCCAACTTTATTTAAGAAGGTAAACCAATTGGTCAAATTGGAAAGCACAACAAAGATTTTATCATTGGTGTTTTTCTTAGGCGGCTGGATAGTCTATTCAATAAACGATTTTCTGATAATTTCTTTGGACGACAGTGTCCGTGTAATGATTTTGTGGACATCAATTGTCTTGTTTGTTATTTTAACCATTGTGCAGATGATGCTAGAATTTCGGCACAAAAAATTGTTGGCTTCTCCTTTGTCTAATATTTCTCTAGTGGAGAATACTGCAGGAGAGAAACGCTGGATTCTCAGCAAGATACTGTTAATGATTGGGACTGCGATATTGACAACATGGCTACAGCTTGTGGCTCAATGATTACTAACTGATAAACCTTCAAAAATTGATCCGTTAGATTATACTCTAACGGATCGTTCAAAAGCATCCTAAAACAAGGCTTAAAATCTGATTCAAAGAAAACTAAATTAATGATACCTAGATTTAGTATTCTCAAGCCAATTGAAGGTGTTTGCCCTTCAAAAAATTCCCTTATTGTTTTAGAAATCTCTTCTGTCTTTTTTAAAAGTTGGTACTCCTTCATCTGGAGCATCAACTTTTTTTGGTTGATTACATAGGATACAATGCCCAAAACAATAGTAAAGGAGAAGACGCCAATAGCCAACAATGAATTGTCTATCGTACCGGTGGAAATAGTTTCTGTAAGAATGATCATAAGGAAGCCTAACGTAGCAACGGCACTTAAAGCGTAACCAACTAGAACGATCTTTGCCCAATGTGCCAACACACTTATTTGAGGATTGCTGCTTTCTCCAAATCGATAAGGGCTGGTAGCATCATTCTTAAAAGCCCGCCTTAAACTCATAGGATCGTATTTAAACCTATATCTTAAGTAATACGTATAAGCTGACAAACCGAGACTTACAAAAAGTAATGAAAAGATCACAACAATCCAATTCGCTGCCAAAGTCACATTTTTCACTCACTTTTCATTAGATTTCTAACATCTGAAGGCATTGTATGATTCAGTTCTTTTAAAAAGACAAATAACAACCGACAATCATAAAAAACAATGAGGCTGTTGAACCAAAATTTTTAGAAGTTGTCTAAGGTTCTTCTGCCCATTATGTATGATCTATCAGCAACTAGCTACCAAAAAACTTGATTCAACAACCAACCTTTTATCTGATTTCGCTACTCAGAACAGCCACACCGCTAACCCAAACAAAACAAGATGGACCAGTAATCTGATGATGTGATGATTCACATGCGGTTTACCGTATACCGCAACGCCATTGAACCATGTCACCGCGGACAAAGCCAATAACCCAATCAATAAAACGGTGAGCGCACTGAACTTATCGGGGATAACTGCCGCAGTCATCACTAAGGCCGCAGCTAAAGCCGTCAGTTGGTCTAAGCGAACATCCCCTTGTTTTGTCTGCCATGCTTGCCACGCCGTTAATAACATCAAAAAGCCGTATACACCAATTGCCACACGTATTGAGATAACTGCCATTAGCCTAGCCCTCTTGCGCTTGTAACACTTGATCCATCACATGCAAGACGCCGAATTCATCGTTACTCCGCGTGCGATATTTGGCATGTTGCGCCATGCCTTGCGTTGCATTGGCCATGATGTAACTGTAGCCAACCGTTTCGAGCATTGGAATATCATTATCATAATCGCCAAACGCCATCATTTGTGTCGTAGGAATATCAAAATGACGACTCAAAATCCGCATACCGCGGCCCTTGTTCACGCCGAGGTTCTGAATATCTAGCCAAGTCTCACCGCTGACTTGAACGGTATAATCCTTGCCAAATACTGGGCGGAAATAACGTTCGGAATTTTTGCGGCTGTCTTTATTTGGAAAATAAATCGTCACCTTATCAACTGCCAGCGACTGCGTTAACAAATCCGGCACCTTTTTCAATTGGTGATAAAACGGCAAAAGAGCTGGTGAATATTGGGCATCAGTAGCATTAATATACGCGGCATCCAAGGCACACAGGACAGGAACACCGTCTGTTTTCGTCATGATAAATTGCACGATCTCACGATATTTTTCCTCAGGGATCAGGCTTTTACCAATTAATTGGCCGTGCGAATAAACGAGGCCGCCGTTATCGCAGACCATCGAAATTTGGTCACTAAAGTGTGGGAAAGTTTCTTGTAGCGTATAAAGCGGCCGCCCACTGGCCACGGCAAACTCAATCCCAGCCTCGCCAAGGCGATGAAGATAGCGATCAAAGTGCGGCGGCAAGGTCCCTGCACTTGTCAGTAAAGTCTGGTCCATGTCACTCGCAATTAATTTTACATTCTGCATGCTAATTCCCCTATATTATTTGTCTAATTTCACTTGCTATAATTTAATGCGGTGCGCCTTTAGTCACGACATTTTCGATCACCGCCGCAATCTTTTCAGAACGCTCAACCGTGCCATTTTTCAACCATTTTGTCAGCACGCCAATTGCCCCGTCAATGAAGAACGCGTAGTAGTAAGTGAGAACACTTTTGTCGGTCTCACCATACCACGATTGATAGCTGGTTTCTGTTTTTTGTCGAATTGGATCCGTTATCTTCTTCAACACCACGCTATCAGGATTATTCAAAATAATCGCTGCTTGCGGCTGATTGGCAATGACATTTAAAATCGGCACCAACCATGTGGCCATATCGTTTATTTTAACCGTTAGATAAGGCCGAATTGCCTCGACCAAATCCATTTCAATGCGTTCGAACAAATCGCGTGGAGATTGAAAATGTAAGTAAAACGTCCCGCGATTCAAATCTGCCTGTCGACAAAGCTCAGTCACCGTGACCTCGTCCAACGGTTTCGTCGCCAAAATATGCAACAAAGCGTCTTTAAATCGGTCCATCGTATACTGAACCCGCCGATTATCCTTCGTCCCCGACATCGTCATCCTCCGAACATCATTTGAACAAGTTGTCCATTTAAAAACAAAACGACCATTTCTGTCCTTGAACGGCCGGTTTAAATCTAACATAATGTTATGAAATGGACAATGTGTTGAAGAGCGTGAACAGGCGCGGTTAGAAACCGGAATGTAAGTGGCCTCAGGCGTGATGGCCGGGCTTTGGCCATTGCGCCTTAGGTCCTTATGTGCAGGTTTCTGGGCCTGTGAACGCGTCTAAGAACTTCACACATTGCTCACCATCCACGCTAGGAGGCAATCATGGCATATATCGAAGTCAAACATGAATCAAAACGTTACAAAATGGGCGAAACCATCATTACAGCAAATAACGACATTAATTTTACGGCTGATCAAGGCAAATTAACCGTGATTCTTGGTCCCAGCGGTGCCGGTAAATCAACCTTGCTCAATATCCTCGGTGGCATGGACTCCCCCACTGAAGGCGAGGTATGGATTGACGGCACCGATATTGCGACTTTTTCTGATCGTCAACTGACCGCTTTTCGCCGGCATAATGTTGGCTTCGTGTTCCAGTTTTACAATCTGATTCCGAACCTGACAACAAGGGAAAATGTTGAACTGGCTGGCTCAATTGTCAAAGATGCCTTGGATCCGACAACCGTTTTAAAGCAAGTCGGCCTAGGTGCGCGACTAGATAATTTTCCGTCACAGCTGTCTGGCGGTGAGCAACAACGGGTGGCCATTGCTCGGGCGTTGGCGAAAAACCCGAAGCTGCTGCTTTGTGATGAACCAACTGGTGCCTTGGATTATCGAACCGGCAAACAAGTCTTGCAGTTGTTACAGGATGCCAGTCGTAAAGATCATAAAACCGTCATGATCATTACCCATAATGCAGCGATTGCCAAAATGGCTGACCGGATCATCGAAATTAATGATGCGCAGGTTCGCAGTATTCATGATGAACCGCAGCCAACGCCTGTCGCAGACATTGAGTGGTAGGTGAGTAACGTCATGAAACCACTAACTAAAAATCTTTGGCGTAACATTCGCGACTCTTTGGGCCGGTTTATCGCCATTGTCATTATTATCATGCTAGGTGTCCTGCTGTTCGTCGGCGTCAAGGCCACGGGCCCGGCACTTAAGGATTCTCTAAACACCACGGTGAAAGCCGATCATCTGGCTGATAGTCAGTTGCTGGCAACGACTGGTGTCAGTAAGGCTCAAGTTAAAGCCGCTGAATCAGTTAGCGGCGTGCAGGCAGAAGCCGTCAAGTTTAAGTATGTCATCGGCGGCCGCGCCAGCGATGTTGTTGCCCTTTACGGCTATCAAAAAGGGACAACCATCAATCGACTGCATCTCACCAGCGGACAGCTGCCAACGCAAGCCAATCAGATTGTCCTCGACACGGCAGCCAAAAAAAGCGGCTATCAACTTGGTCAAACTTACACCTTCACCGGCGGCAGCAAGCTTGCTCGACGTACTTTTAAAATTAGCGGTTTTGCTGATTCGCCAGCATACATCGAAGACACTAGTCGTGGGTCAGCGAATATCGGTGATGGCACCGTGCGTTATTTTGCCTACATCCCAGCAAGTCAGATGAAGATGCCGGTCGCCTCGCAGCTCAACATTCGCTTCCCAGCTTTGCAAACACGCGATACCTTCAGCAACCGTTACAAGGACGCCGTTGCCACAAAAATGAAATTGGTGAAACAGCGCGTGAAGGCGCAAGGCGAAAAAGATCTGCGAGCAGCGGTATATGCCAACATTGTCAAAACCGCTACGGCCAAAGCTCAAGCACAATTAGCGGCGTCAGGCATGCCGGCAGCCGCCGTTGCCGCAGCTGCCGATCAAGCTATCAAGCCGCAACTATCAACCTTTCAGCAACAGGCCACTGTCACAGCTCGCAAACAACTGTCAACCAGCCTCACATGGCAAACTCGGGAAGATCTGCCTGGCTTTGGCGATTACGGCGGCTCTGCTGATCGAATTGCCGCCATTGCCAACGTTTTCCCAGTTTTCTTCTTTCTTGTCGCTGCGCTGATTACTTTCACCACGGTCAGTCGCATGGTCGAAGAAGCCCGCGCGCAAATCGGCACATTCAAGGCGCTTGGTTACGGCAAATGGGCGATTGCGCGCAATTACCTCGCCTATGCTGCCTTAGCTGGTTTATTAGGTGGGATCATCGGGGTTTTTGCTGGCAACTTGAGCATTCCGCGCATTGTCTTGAGTTTGTATAAAAATTACATTCCGCTCCAACAAGTCGTCTCTTTGCAATGGCCGTTGATCGCCTTGTCATTGTTATTGGCGCTGATCGCAACATTAGGGGCCGCCGCCATTGTGGTCCGCAATGAACTAACCGAAAAGCCGGCTGCCTTGATGCGGCCGCGAGCACCGAAATCAGCCAAACGCATTTTGCTGGAGCGGATCACGCCGCTTTGGTCGCGTCTGTCTTTTAACCAAAAAGTCAGCTATCGTAATCTTTTCCGATACAAATCACGGCTGGTGATGACCATTCTTGGGATTGCTGGCGGCACCGCCTTGATCCTCACCGGGTTTGGCATCAAAGACTCAATCACTGCTACTGGTGTTCAACAGTATGGTGATGTCATCCATTATCAAGCCATTGTGCGATTGGCTGATGGCAAAAAGCCAGCTGCGGCCCGCGACATTCTGGCTAAAAGCAAAGCTTATCGCAGCGCGGGCACGGTTAGCGGCGCGGTGGCTAAGCTCAGTGCTAAAGGCCATAGCCTGAGCGATGTTAATTTGTTTGCCCCAGCAAACGGCAACGATCTTGAACCTTATGTCAGTCTCCGTTCAACGGCGTCAAATCGCAAACTGACCTTGCCGCGCCACGGTATCGTGATCACCAGCAAACTGGCTAAAGCACTCAACGTGACAACGGGCGATACGCTTAAAGTCGCCACAACTAATGGTCAGAGCAAGCGATTCACAATTAAAGGCATTGCTAAGAATTACGTTGGCCATTTTGGCTATCTCTCCAACACCGCTTATCAACAGCTCGCTGGTAATAGTGCGAAACCAAACACCTTGCTAGTCCGCTTGCAGCCCCAAAGCAGCAAACAAAATGATCGACTCGCTAAGCAATTGCTCAATCATCACGCGATTGTCGGGATTAGTTTCACGACGACAGCAAAGAAAACGTTAAGCAATATGAGCGGTATGTTAGATCCTATTGTTTTGATTTTTATTCTGCTCAGTGCGGTTTTGTCATTCGTGGTCTTGTACAATCTGAATAACATCAACGTTTCGGAACGCATTCGGGAACTATCCACAATCAAGGTGCTGGGCTTTTTCGATCGCGAGGTCACCATGTACATCAGTCGCGAGAGCATTGTGTTGACAGTGATCGGCATCGTGTTCGGCTATCTGCTCGGCAATTTGCTGACAGCCTACATTTTGTATCAAGCCGAAACCGAGGCCGTGGTTTTCCCACTCACGATCAGCATTGTCGGCTACCTCACGGCCACGTTACTCATGTTGGCCTTCACCGGCGTCGTCACCTGGCTCACGCATCGTCGACTCCAACGGGTGGACATGGTCGAAGCCCTGAAATCAAACGAATAACTTACAATTTTGTCAGGCAGCGTCGTCACGGCGCTGCTTTTTTCATACAAAATTCATCAAAAATTGGGATTAAAAACGTTCATGATCGCAATTTTGAAGCGCAAATGAAGATTGAGACCAACTCCTAACAGTCCTGTAACGCTGACGTAACATTGACACAGTAAAGTAGCCTTTAGTTAATCAAATTAAGGGTGAGGTCAAAAATGAAATTCAATAAAGTCATGATCACGTTGGTTGCTGCAGTTACCTTAGCAGGTTCTGCTAGCGCCGTAACACCAGTTTTCGCTGATACAAGCGACAGTATCGCTTCCAACAAAAGCGAAACCAATGCACTGTTGAAGCAAATTGAAGATGCGAACACAGAAGTTATCAATTTGAACAAGCAGATCGATACCAAGAATGGTCAAATCAGCGATGCAACGGCTAAGATCAGCGCAACTGATGCCAAGATTTCATCACTCAGCGGTGAAATTGTTGCCGCTCAAAAGAATGTCACAGCACGCAAGAACAACTTGAAAGATCAGTTGATCTCCTTGCAAAAAAAGGCTGGCAACTCTGTCAGCGGCAATGTCTATATCGACTTTGTTCTGAATTCCCAGAACTTGTCTGACTTAATTGCCCGCACCATGACGGTTGGCAAACTTAGCCAAGCCAGCAAAGATGCGCTTGATGCCGTGACAGTTGCCAAGGATAAATTAGCTGGCTTGAAGACGGAACAGGAAAATGCCCGTCAGACGCTGGTTTCAACTAAGGCTTCATTGGAAACCCAGAAATCACAGTTGGTTTCCCTACAAAAAGATGCTAACGATAAACAAGATGCTTTGAATAAGCAAATTGCTGATCATAAAGATGAGTTGGTTGCTTTGCAAAGCCAATTTGCCCAAGAACAGTCTGAAGCAGCTGCTGCAACCCAAGCCGCTTTGAAGACCGTTGCCGCTTCAACCGCAAGTTCTTCTACTACCAGCAGTTCAAGCAGCGCAACTTCAACCAGCACCATCGCCAACAACACATCAAGTTCTTCAAACAACAGTTCCTCCATTATCAACAACAACACGACTTCAGGTAGCGGCAGTCACGCTGATTACAGCAGTTCAGGCAACACGTATCCTTGGGGTCAGTGCACCTGGTACGTCAAGTCAGTCGCTTCATGGGCTGGTAATGGCTGGGGCAATGGTGCCCAATGGGGTAGTTCCGCTGCAGCTGCTGGTTTCACAGTCAACCACACGCCAGCAGCCGGTTCAATCATCGTCTTCGCCGCTGGTCAATCTGTTGGCGGTCAATGGACAGCCGATGGTTCATACGGTCACGTTGCTTACGTCCAATCTGTCTCTGGTGACAGTGTCACGATCAGCCAAGGCGGCATGGGCTTCAGCTCACCAACCGGCCCGAACACCCAAACCATCTCTGGTGCAAGCAGTTACGTTTATATCCACCGGTAATTTTTACACCCACCCTTAATCACGTCTTGGGATCAAACCACGACCCCAACCTAAAAACTACCGAGTTATCTAAAAGAAGCCACAAGGAATGTTTGATCGCATTCCTTGTGACTTCTTTTTTTGGCACTTAAGGAGGTTTATCAGTGACTATTTCGCTTGTTCGAGACACCCGCTAGCAATCACACGCGACATAACAGGTATCGCAATTGTCAAGATAGAGACTACTCGCTCGACTAAATCAAGACTGCTGCTGATCATCTACCTCTCCTAATAGCCATTGGACACGGTCTCTTAAAACTGAACGTCATGAAAATAGCTTTTAACGTCACTTTTTACGCATTTTAGCAAATTTTCTAACGTTTATCGGCGAATAACAAGCGTTTATATAAAACTCACCAAAAATCCTGTGCACTATTGTAACTTGTTTTTAGGACAGCTAGCTCCTTGAATTACTGCGTTTCAAAAGTTAGGCAAGACTAAATATTAGGAGGGACAAAATGGTAAAACAATTATCTTTAACCGAATTAAGTATGCAAGAGCTTCAACTCGTAGTTGGAGGGGACGGCTCAAGTGACTTCTGGCGCGGCGTCGGCAAAGAACTAGGTATCATTTGGGCCGCAGCAGGTGATGCAGGTTACTGCCGGGCACATAAATATGGCGGACCTGGTCATTGCTGATCTGGTGTTTCCCTGTTGCTACCAAATACTGAAAAAATCGGAGGTATTCCATGACATCATTAACTATGTTTTCCACGCTTTCACTTCAAGATTGCGCTGCCGTGACCGGTGGCAGCAAACGCAAAGGTTGGGTTGACATCGGAATTGGCCTAGCTCAAGAAGCATTTGGCCACATTGATGATATTGTCGCTGGGTTTAACGAAGGCAATCATCGAAATTTTCCACGTCACTAATATTACTTATTTTTCATGAAAGGGAAGAATCCTCTATGAAGATTAGACTTTATACAGGACTCTTTTTTATGGTGAGGATATGGTCGATAACAGAACTTTGCTTAAAGAAATCATATCGGTGTCAATGATAGCGATTGGCTGGGGAATTCTTCCTTCGCTTGCAGTTGGTATGTTACTTGGTTTGCTATCCATGAATACAGCAACACTGTTGGACACGCGTTTTATCATACTAATAGGTTTCGTAGCTCAATTTCTAGGTGCCTATTTGATGTGGCAACGTCATAAAAGCCAGTTGCAAATGATCAAATTTTCAACTAAAGTCGCTTTTAAAACTTGTGTGTTAGGTTCATTAATCGGCTTGTCAGCTGTTCTCATTAACTGGGGCATCATCACACTTTTGGGTGGTTACAAGCTAATCTTCAACTATCAATGGTCTTATCTACCCGTCTTTTTTCTCTTTTTGATTGGCTATACGATTCAGGCAATCGCTGAAGAATTAATATGCCGTGGCTATCTGATGGGGTATTGGCTTAAAAAGAAACGTGTTGTCTTCGCTTTTTTAACAAACTCAATTTTGTATGTTTTTTTACATGTCGTTAATGCAGGATTTGATGTCTATGCTGCACTAAGTCTATTCTTATTCAGTGTTTTGATGTCCGAAATTCGATTGATCTCTGGTAATATTTGGCTGTGTAGCGCTATCAATGCAGCATGGCATTTTTCGGAGGGAATTATCTTCGGGACAGTCGTCTCCGGCTTTCCTGCCATCCGCTTATTTATCACCTCGACACCGACATCGAATACACAATGGCTGAATGGCGGCGTCTTTGGTATTGAACGTGGGGCTATTTCAATAATGCTACTGATTCTGCTTATTATGATTGTCGTGCGTCTGCATAAACATCATCTTAAAAGTCTTCCCCAACAATTAGGATAACCACACGTGGTTGATATTGTTTTTTCAACGAACGCACTCCTCTACGTCTGCTTTAGAAAAATAGTCTGTCAGTGAGTTGATCCTCTGACAGGCTTTTTTTTGCGTGATATTTTTGCTGGCTGCTAATGTCTCATAGTATGCCAACCCCGCTACCTGTCTGCAATTGAGACGTAGTATAACACTATCAAGCCTGAATTTTTGTTGGTATGATTAGGATATAGGCACCAAAATGCGAAACTGATCCGTCCTTTATGGCACGCTTAAAGGAGACAGATACGATGGCTTATCTCAATTCAATTTTACAGCTTCCCATGGCTTTGTTGCTGCTGGCACAGCTACTAGTCATGGCCACGGCTTGGTTCACCAACGCCGTCACAATCTGGCAGCGCCTTAGCATGACGTTCACTGCACTAGTCCTTGCTGGCAGCCACCTTGTTATCATGTATGGCTTTGGCTATTTGGCAGATGCTAATGTTCCCATTGCCGGTTGGACTTGGTTTGCTTTGGCGGCGGCAGTCCTGCTTCTGCTTGCAACCATCGCGGGAGCCAGCAGACATGAACGTAGAAGCAGTCACCGATGAAATGACGGTCTCACACTGAACAATTGCTTCACTTTTGATTCGCTTTTTAAATTTCAGGTGTGTTTATACAAGCAATACATTCAATAACTATCGCCTTATTTATATATTAATTATATTTTTATAGTTATAAATTGATTTTAAAACACATTGACAAGTCGTTTCCCTCTGTGTATCCTATCGTTTAGAAAGCGTTTTCTTGGCGGGGTGATTTATTGCTTGATAAAATTACTTTTAAAATGTATTTGCGTTTCTCTATTTTAGGCATGCTGCTATGGGCTCAACACACTTCCGAAGATCAAACTGGTAAGATCGCCTTGTCTCTGAATGGTGGTTATATTCTCTTTTTTCTCGGCGGTATGTTGCACAGTCCTGAACTATCAATGATCCCTATATTCTTGCTTATCTATGGAAATGCTAACTTTATTAAGCATATTAAGGGTGATGAACCGTATCTTTTTTCAAACGTTGGTAGTCTCTTGATCATGACTGTTTGTTTTGCAACGATTTTTTTGATGAAATCACGGTACGCATTTGTTCTAATACCTTTGTTTTCATTATGCTCCAATAGTCTTTTAGTCAGTCTTCAAGTCTCCGAAAAACACAAATAAAATAATTCACGTTTCTCAACTTAAAGGTCGATTGGCTAACGTAGCTTCGACCTTTTTCAGTTGTTTCCCAACGCATGCTTTTTCAATTTTATGGCTTTGACTAAAAGTCGAAAATCACACATTATTAACAGTAGGAAACCGCGATGAAAAATATACCTTTATGAACGTTTGCTACTACGCCACTCACCAACAAATGATGTCGCAATTTTTTCATATTAAGAGAGATAAAACTTTTTTCACCAGAAACTCAAAAACGCTTAGTGAGCTTGCTTATCTGTCCGCTTCTTCAGACCCATATTTGGGGTTTAAAAAGTGTCCTCAGAAACAAACAGTAGTAAACTCAGATCAAATGATCTTATTGTCGAATCATTCTTAGTTTACGATAAAGAGGAAAAAATGAATAAAAGTCGAGTTGAAGCATTCACAGACGCAGTCGTAGCCATTATCCTTACCATTATGGTGCTTGAGTTTAAAACCCCGGAAACCGCAAAATGGACGGGTATTATCCATCAATTACCTTATTTTTTTGCTTATATTGTCAGCTTTCTTTTTGTCGGGGTGGCTTGGTACAACCATCACTACATGTTTGCCTTAGCCCTCAGAATATCAAAAAAGGTTTATTGGATTAACAACTTGTGGCTTTTTAGCATGTCTTTACTGCCTGTCGCAACTGGTTGGGTCGGGAAGTTTCCACAAGCTACTGGACCGGAGTATCTATATTTGTTTGTCTTCATTTTTTGGAGTCTATCGTATCTGTGGCTTTCAGATGCCATTAGAAAAACACCTGAACACGTGCATACTGCTGTTAGTCAAAAAATTGCGCAGATGTTTCCTTTTAAATTTCTATCCTCAATCTTTTTCCCACTATCAATTGGCATCACTGCTATTGGCATCTATTTTTATCCAGCCCTTGGGATCTCAATCACCTTTGTCGGCCTGATCATCCTGAGTTTTTTTACCCCATCAGACAGCGATCAAGTCAGCCAATAGCTGACGCCTAATCAGCATTCAAAAAAACCGTTGCGATCGTGAAGTCGCAGCGGTTTTCTTTGTTCATAACACTCAAGCATTCTGACGCCCATAGCCTTTCATTGTGGCCCGAACTGCAAAACCGAAAGCAATGGCAGCAAGGCTGTACAACGCCACCATGCCGTAGAACTTACTGATCGGGTTCCAGAATAACGGCCAGAAGACCTGATAGAGCCAGAAACCAACGACTAACAGTCCCCAGAAGACATTGATCAATATTTTTTTCATCATGTGCACCTTCTCTTCGATGCCGCCTATATCATTGGTGATGCCGGTTCGTGGTAGTACTTATTGATTAAGTGATAGGCTGTTGACTGCAAACCAATCATCAGAATAATCGTGAAGCCGAACAACCATGCTGTCCATAACAGAGAAACTGGTCCGCTTGTTGCTGTCAACGCCGTAATGGAAGTGCCCGTCGTTCGGCCAACAATCAAGGTTGGAAAGACTCCTAGAAAAATGGTGTAAATGAAGCTGGCCATGGTGCCGACACTAAGCCAAAAGGCTACACGCCGTCGTTGTTGGCTGATTGCCCATGTTTCCATACCAAGGAAGGCCACCAGTAAAATCAGCAGTAACGTGACAATGACAGTCCGGTTGGTAAAGAACTGCGTGTTAAACGGCAATAAGATGGCAAACAAGACGAGCGCTGGATAGAGGATCCAAGTGGTTCGTTTTAACGCACCGGTCAAACTTGTTGCTACCGGTTCGGTAACTTTTTTGATGACCCGATTCAAACCAACATTCAGGCTTAAGAGAACGGCCAGAATGCCGCCGAGGATACTGAATGGCGTCAGAATGTCACCCATGCTGGCGTAGACGAAGCCATTGCGAATCGGCACGCCGCTTACTGTGGAACTAAAGATAATGCCTAACAGGAATGGTGGCATTAAACTGCCAATGAAAAGTGCCCAGTCCCAGAAGCGATTGTAGTGGCGACTGTGCCATTGATTGCGATAATCAAACGAGACCCCGCGAAAGATCAGAAAGAACAGCATAAGGAAGATGAGTGGGTAATAACCGGATGTTAACGCTGAGTACCACCCCGGATAAGCCGCAAACATCACTGCAAAGGCGGTGACCGCCCAAGTCTCATTACCGCCCCAAACTGGTCCAGTAACCTTCATAATTTGTTGACGCTTGGATAGATCATCGCCAACAAAGAATGTCGCCATGCCGGCTCCGAAATCAGCGCCGTCCAAAACGAAGAATAGCATCAGCTCAGTCGAAATGATACCTAGAAAGATCACTTGTAAATTTGAAAGGCTAGGCATGACTGAACGCCTCCTTTGCAAATGGATCCGGAATTGTGCGATCTTCTGGATAATCACCGGTGATTTGCGGCAAACCGCGTTTAACAGTGCGATGTGAAATGTAAATCATCGTGGTCACTAAGAAGATATCGGCCATTAAGAACAAGGCCAGACTTGTACCAGCCTCAGTGACGGTCACACTCGGTGAAACCGCATCGTACTGCGTGAGTAGCCCATAAACCACAAATGGATATCGGCCAACTTCCGCAACGATCCAGCCAGATGTGAAGGTCAAATATGGCAGCCATAGTACCCAACCGAGTGTCCGCAACGTTTTGGGATGATCTTCGATTGCCGATTGCCGCCGATGCAGCATGATCGTCGCAAACAACGCGAACATCGTGAAGAAGTACCCCGCATAAACCATCAAATGCATGGTCCAGAACAGCAGGGTCACTGGCGGATAATAAGTCATCTGGCCATCGTACGACTTGGCAACCGTTTTATCGAACTTTGCGTGATACATTTTGGCAACAGCGTTCATGCCCGGCATGGTGCCAGTGAACGTGTTCTTGCCGAAGTAAGTCCCCATGTTCGGAATCGACACGGCCTTGGTTGTGTGCGTGTCTTCATTGATCAGCGCAGCCATCGCCCAAGGTGCCCCAGTTGTGGGACTACCTTCCGTCTCATACCGGCCTTCAATTGCGGTAAACTTCATCGGCTGCAACGCTGCTGTTGCGGCACCTTGATCGTCGCCTTGTGCCGGCTGTAAGAATGCTGCTGGCAAAGCAATGAGTAAGCCAATTTGAACGGCAATTTTGAACGCTGACGTATCACGCTTGTGCAGAATCTGCCAGGCAGCAATCCCTGCTGTCAAAAATCCGCCGGTGATCAGGATCGCGAATAAAACATGCAAAAATTCCGGCCGATATTGCGGGTTCTGTAATAACGTAATCAGACTCGTGAGCCGTGCACGGCCACCTTCCAGACGGAAACCATAAGGATTTTGCATGAATGCATTGATTGCAATGATCCAGACAATGGAAAAAAGCGATGCGCCCAACATCCCAACGCCTAACCAAGCATGTGCTCGTTTTGGCAACTTGCCCCAAGTAAAGCGCCATAAACCGATGATGGTCGACTCAACGAAGAAGGAAATCATACTTTCGATCGCCAGTGGCACACCGGCAACATCGCCCATCAATCGCGTAAACGCCGACCAATTCATCCCAAATTGAAACTCCATGATCAGCCCGGTAACAACACCTGTCCCAAAACTGAAGAAGAAAATCCGACTGAAGAATAAGGTCAGCCGGCCATACTTTTCAGTATCGCCACGGCCATACGCGTACATAAATTCAAAAATCATCGTCGTCAACAACATGCCAATGGTTGTTGTTACAAATAGAAAATGCGTGATCGCGGTTACCGCAAACTGCATGCGTGACAGATTCGTCACAGCCAGCGGAATCGTGGCTAACGTGAGCCCCATTTTGATCACCTCTATTAACCAATAATGTCATTTTTCCCTGTATTCCTGATCACCGCTATTGTAGAACTATCTCGTTATTTTATATAACAATAAGCTTGTGATAAATACCGCAATCGTCATATATTGGTCTGCTTCATGATAGAAAATGTTTTTAGCCAGTATTCAATTTATTTCGATAAAAGGGCTTGCTGTTTTACCGATTGGTCTCATACACTTCTCTTCTTTGTGACAGGATCGAAAATAACAATTAAAGGCGTCAAAATTCATCATAACGCGCGAATTGGCGCAGTATCCTGCACGTAAAGACCTAAGTCGCAATGACCCAAGACCGGTCATCACGACTTAGGCCGCTTACGCTCCGGTTACTACCCGCGCCAATTCACGCTCACACAAAAAAAGACGCTCCCGCCAGTTAAGCAGGAACGTCCTTTTGAATACCAATTAATCTTCTGAAACAAATGGCAGAAGACCCATAATCCGAGCTCGCTTGATTGCGATCGTCAGCTTACGTTGGTTCTTAGCGCTGGTGCCGGTTACCCGACGCGGCAAAATCTTGCCACGTTCTGAGATGAACCGATCCAACAAGTTCGTGTCTTTATAATCGATATATTCGATGTGGTTTGCGGCGATGAAGTCGACTTTACGACGACGACGGCCACCACGGCGTTGTTGTGCCATGAGAATTCCTCCCTTATCAAAGATTCCACTTAGATAACCCTTCGCCTGAAGGTATTACCGCGGTTAGTGCGACTTTGAGTCACACCTTAGAATGGCAAATCATCATCGGAAATGTCGATCGGCTTGCCATTATTAGCAAACGGATCGGGATTAGCAGGGTTAGCCGCGGAGTTGCCTCCTTGGTTCTGACTTGCTGCCGGATTTTGACCCGGATTCGATGATGATGCATTGTTCGGGGCGCCTTGTGAACCAAAACTTGGCGGATTCTGCGGTTGGTTATTGCCAAACTGCTGCCCGCCGCCATAGTTCTGATTACCTTGGCCAGCTGGATTTGCCGGTTCGGACGGCCGCTGTTGAGTCGTTGCCCGGGATTCCAGCAACGCAAAGTTTTCAACGACGACTTCGGTCACATAGACCTTTTGTCCTTGCGCGTTATCATACGTACGCGTTTGGATATGGCCTTCAACTCCAACCATGGATCCTTTTTTGGTGAAGTTTGCAAAGTTCTCTGCAGACTTACGCCAGATCACACAATTGATGAAGTCAGTTTCACGTTCGCCGTTTGCACTGCGGAACTGGCGGTCAACGGCCAGCGTAAAAGAACCGACAGCCGTGCCACTTTGCGTGTAACGCAAATCAACGTCTCTGGTTAATCGACCTGTCAATGCAACACTGTTAAGCATGCCGTAGCGCCCCTTTCAAAAAAGTTACGATTAGTCTTCTCGCTTCACGATCATGTGACGCAGAATATCGTTGTTGATCTTGCCAAGACGATCAAATTCATTGATCGCTTTGTCATCTTCTGCGGACAAGTTCACGATATGATAGAGACCTTCGTTGTACTTGTTGATCTCATATGCGAGCTTACGCTTTTGCCAATCCTTGGAATCAATGATGTTGGCACCATTTTCCTTCAAAATATTGTCAAAACGTTCAACCAATTCAGTCTTTGCAGCATCGTCCAAATCTGGACGGATGATATAAGTGACTTCATATTTGGTTTCAGCCATGACGATTCACCTCCTTATGGACTTTAGGCCCCGGTCATTTGCCGGAGCAAGGAGAGTACTAAGGCTATAGAATAGCCGGATACTCACGAGTTAAAATTGTAGCATAGATCCGCGGCGAATACCACCTTTAAAATGGCAGATCGTCGGTTGCGACCTGTGGCGGGGTGCCTTCCTCTACTGGCATGACGTCGTCTGTTCCTGTCGCCTGCAAGGTCCCTGCCCGGCGGCTTTCCGTCGTGGCTCGCGACTCCAACCAAGCAAAATTATCAACGACGACAGCGGTCCGCCACACTTGCTCACCTTGCTTATTTTCAAAATGATTATTACTCAGCCGCCCTGAAATACCCAACAATGACCCTTTGGTAGTTGATCCCGCAAAAGTTAAAGCGCGTTTGCCAAAAATGACACACTCAATAAAATCAGTCTCGCGCTGTCCCGTTTTATTCTTGAAAACGCGATTCACCGCCAACGTAAATCGGACGATATCAAGCTCGTTAGCCGTTCGGAAAACTTCAGGCTCCTTGGTCAACCGCCCTGTTAGACTCACACTATTCAACATTCGCTTCTCCTCCTCTAAACGCGTTCACTGGTGCAGCAACCTGCACATAAGGACCTTGACCGCAATGACCTTTCTTCTGCATGGTTGCTTGCACAACACCGTACTATTTATCGCTGTCAGATATACATTACGCAAAAAGTGGTATGCTAAATGTAAACGAATTCAACTTTGGAGGAAAAATCATGACAGCTTATACTTTAGATCAATTCAGTCGCATGATTGATCACACAAACTTACATGCAGATGCAACTCACGCAGATTTGCGCCAGCTTTGCAACGAGGCCAAACAATATCATTTTAAAATGGTGGCGATTAACCAAGTCCAATCGGCTTTTTGTGCGAAACAACTAGCAGGTACCGACATTGATGTTGGCGCCGCAATTGCTTTCCCCTTAGGCCAAACGAGCATCGCGGCCAAAGTTTTTGAAACCAAAGACGCCTTACAAAACGGTGCCAACGAAATTGACTACGTGATCAATATCACGGCGCTTAAGGAACAGCAATACAGTTATCTTGAAAATGAAATGCGTCAAATCGTTGCTGTCTGTCATGCGGTCAATGTACCGTGCAAAGTCATTTTTGAAACCGCCTACCTCACCAAGCCGGAAATTATCAAAATGGCAACTATTGCTAAGGACGTCGGTCCGGATTTTATTAAGACTTCAACGGGCTTTGGCCCAGCCGGTGCCACTGTCGAAAATGTGGCTTTGATGAAAGAAACAGTCGGCGATCAAGTGCAAGTCAAAGCGGCTGGCGGTATCAGAGATGTTGATACCTTTTTGGCAATGATTAAAGCTGGTGCGACTCGCATCGGTACCAGCAGCGGCGTTAAGATCATCCATGAACTTAAGGCGCGCATGGGCAACCAATCAACCTTCACGATTTGAGGTTATCTGTACGCAAACAAATACCGGTCGAAGTGGCAAATTGCCATTTCGACCGGTATTTTTATTGAGCGTGAATCAGCTCAATTGATGCTAGCATTATTAGATTATTCAGGCTGGTCGCCAGTATCATGTTGCTCTGGTTGATCAGCTTCAGCGCGATCAAGCAATTGGCTCACTTGCTGATCGGCATCGCCAGCATACGAACCATCAGCTGGCTGCTGCGAGGTTGGTGCAGCAGAACCGTCTGTCGGGCTAGTTGGCTGATCTGGCTTGCTGCCATCGTCTGGATCGTCGCTTTCCGGTTCAACCTTGGCCATCGTTGCAACCTTGGCATCGTCGTCAACTCGAATTAAACGAACCCCTAACGTTGCTCGGCCAGTTTGCGAAACACTTTGAATATTGAAGCGAATCATGACACCAGAATCAGTCATAACAAGAATATCTTCGGTACCATCAACGGTAGTGACCCCTGCCAACGGACCATTCTTGGCGGTGATGTTGGCTGTCTTGATCCCTTTACCGCCACGACCTTTAATCGGATATTCCTTCGCTGCCGTCCGTTTACCGTAACCTTTTTCTGAAATGACAAAGACTTCGGAATCGGGTTTGAGAATGTCGGAACCCACTACGTAATCGTGTTCACGTAAACGAATACCTCGAACCCCAGTCGCTGAACGTCCCATTGAGCGAACGTCTTGTTCCTTGAAGGTCACACTGTAACCCAGATGCGTCCCGATCAGGATATTGTCTTGTCCGGACGTTAGGATGACATTATTCAGTTCGTCTTCATCCTTGAGATTCAACGCAATCAGTCCGTTGCTGCGAATATTGGCGAATTCCTTCACCGGTGTGCGCTTAACAACGCCTTTTTGCGTGACGAAGAAGAGATAACGATCATCATTTTCGCCTTCATGCACGTTGATAACCGTTTGAATCTTTTCACCGGCACCGACACCAAGCAAGTTGATAATTGGAATCCCTTTTGCGGTTCGACCGTACTCAGGAATTTCGTAACCCTTGCTGCGATAAACTTTACCTTTGTTGGTGAAGAAGAGCAGGACATCATGCGTGGAAGTCGAAATCAGGCGTTCAACGAAATCGTCATCATGGACGTTCATCCCCTGAATACCGCGACCCCCGCGATTTTGTGCCTTGAATTCACTGGTTGCCAATCGCTTGACGTAGCCGTTATGACTCAACGTAATGACCACGTCTTCTTGCTCGATCAGATCTTCATCTTCAAGACTGAGCACTTCACCGACCAGTAATTCAGTACGGCGCTTATCGCCGAACTTCTTCTGAATATCCAGCAATTCGTTGTAGATGATCTGATGAACACGTTCCGGTCTAGCAAGAATATCAGTATAATCAGCAATCGCTGCTTCAACATCCTTATATTCGCTTTCAACCTTCTCGCGTTCCAAACCGGTCAACCGAACCAGCCGCATATCCAAGATTGCTTGGCTCTGCTTGTCAGACAACTTAAACTTGTCCATCAAAATGACTTTTGCCTTGTCGCCAGTTTCAGAACTACGGATAATCGTGATGATTTCATCAATATGATCAAGCGCAATCCGTAATCCTTCGAGGATATGCTCACGAGCCTTGGCCTTACGCAGGTCAAATTGCGTCCGCCGACGAATGACGTTTTCTTGATGATCCAGATAATATTGCAGGATCTGTTTCAAGCTCAACACTTTGGGCGCACCATTAACGATTGCCACCATGTTGAATGAAAAGCCGGTTTGTAGTGGCGTGAGCTTGTACAAGTTATTCAAAATAACTGATGCACTAGCATCACGGCGCACATCAATGACGATCCGCATCCCGTCACGGTCAGATTCATCCCGCAAGGTTACGATCCCATCGATTTTCTTTTCATGAACCAAATCTGCGATCCGTTCAACCATTTTGGCTTTGTTAACCATATATGGAATCTCGGTAATCACGATCCGTTCACGGCCAGACTTCTCCGTCTGAACATCAACTTTCCCGCGCAAAACAATCGTGCCGCGGCCAGTTTCATAAGCATGGCGAATGCCTGACTTACCCATCACAACGCCGCCGGTTGGAAAATCAGGTCCTGGCAGTGCCTGCATTAGGTCAGCTGTCGTGGCATCTGGATTATCCATCAACACGTGCAGCGCCGAGATAGTCTCTGACAGATTATGCGGCGGAATATTGGTCGTCATACCGACCGCAATCCCAGTCGCCCCATTGACCAACAGATTTGGAAAACGTGCCGGTAAAACAACCGGTTCTTTTTCCGTGCCATCATAGTTATCCTGAAAATCAATCGTATCTTTGTTGATGTCACGCAGCATCTCGACTGCTATTTTGCTCATGCGAGCTTCGGTATACCGCATCGCAGCGGCACCGTCACCATCGACAGATCCAAAGTTCCCGTGGCCATCGACCAGCATGTAACGATAGCTGAAGTCCTGTGCCATTCGTACGAGCCCTTCATAAATCGAGCTATCACCATGCGGATGGTATTTCCCCATGACATCCCCAACAATACGCGCACTCTTCTTGTACGGTTTATCCGGCGTCACGCCGAGTTCATTCATACCGTACAGAATCCGCCGTTGAACCGGCTTGAGGCCATCGCGCACATCAGGCAAGGCCCGCGCTACAATGACACTCATCGCGTATTCAAGGAATGATTTACGCATTGTTTCGCCGAGGTTCACATTGGTAATTCGGCTTTCTTGGCGATCATCCATTAAGCGAAAAGTCTCCTCTCAAAAATTCTCATGCAAAAGCTGACTTAGTTAAACTGGTCAATCAAGCATCAATGTTGTTCGGATCAACAAACACAGCGTTATCTTCAATAAATTTACGCCGCGGTTCAACATGATCACCCATCAACATTTCAAAAACGCCATCTGCAGCTTCGGCATCCTTTGGCGATACCCGCAGTAAGCGCCGATTATCCGGATCCATGGTCGTCTCCCATAGCTGGTTGGCGTCCATTTCCCCAAGCCCTTTGTAACGCTGAATCTCTGGCTTTGGACTCGGCGGCAACTGGCCTAGAATGTCTTGCAATTCTTCATCGGAATCAATATATTGCGTCATTTTGCCTTGGCGTAACCGATACAACGGCGGCTGTGCGATGTAGACATAGCCAGCGTCAAGCACTGGCCGCATGTAGCGATAAATCAACGTCAGCAACAAAGTCCGAATGTGGGCACCATCAACATCGGCATCGGTCATAATGATCAGTTTGTGATATCGAGCCTTATTGATATCAAAGTCCTGCCCAAAACCGGTACCCATCGCGGTGAATAAGGTTCGAATTTCTTCATTGGCCAAGATGCGTTCCATTGAAGCCTTTTCGACATTCAGAATTTTCCCACGAATTGGCAAAATGGCCTGCGTCAGGCGACTACGCCCTGATTTGGCAGAACCACCAGCGGAATCCCCTTCGACGATAAATAATTCAGAGATCTCTGGGTCCTTACTGGTGTTGTCGGCCAATTTACCAGGCAGGTTCGAAATTTCCAACCCGCTCTTTTTCCGGGTCACTTCACGCGCCCGCTTAGCCGCCAAACGTGCCTTGCTGGCCAGCATGGCTTTGTCAATGATTAGCTTGCCATCAGCTGGGTGTTCCATGAGAAACTTATTGAAGTGGTCAGAGAAGGTACGGTCAACCACCGTTCGGGCATCCGAGTTTCCTAATTTGGTTTTAGTTTGCCCTTCAAACTGCGGATCTGGATGTTTCACGGAAACAACCGCCGTCAAGCCCTCACGAACATCATCCCCGCTTAACGGATCATCGCTGTCTTTTAGCGCCCCAGACCGGCGAGCGTAATCATTAATGACCCGTGTCAGCGCCGTTTTAAACCCGGTCTCATGCGTGCCGCCTTCATACGTATGGATGTTGTTGGCAAACGTCAACAAGGTGCTGTGATAGTCGTTGGTGTATTGCAACGCGACTTCCACCGTGATGCCTTTGTCTTGTCCTTCCACATAAATTGGTTCTTGTAACAGGTTTTCTTTTTTCTCAGTTAAAAAGTCAACGTAAGACTTGAGGCCGCCTTCGTAATGGAACACCAGCTTCTCGTGCGTTGCCGCGCGCTTGTCGGTAAAGGTCAACTTGAGACCCTTGTTCAAGAAAGCCAGTTCGCGAATTCTGGTGGTCAGGATCTTATCATCGAATGTTCTAATTTCGGTAAAAATGTCCGGATCAGGCAGAAAATGAACCTTGGTGCCGTGTTCGTGCTCCGGTGCCGTGCCAATCACTTTCATCGGCGTGTTCACCTTGCCGCGAATAAAGTCAATGTAGTAACGTTTGCCACCACGAGTAACCGTGACGTCCAAATCAGTCGACAACGCATTCACGACTGATGCCCCGACACCATGTAGGCCACCGGAAACTTTGTAGCCGCCGCCGCCGAATTTACCACCGGCATGTAAAACGGTATAAACCGTTTCAAGTGCTGGCCGTCCGGTTTTAGACTGGATATCGACTGGAATCCCGCGACCGTCATCTGTTACCGTCACACTATTATCTGGGTTAACTTCAACTTCAATCCGTGTTGCGAATCCAGCCAGCGCTTCATCAATCCCGTTATCAATGATTTCCCAGACCAAATGATGCAAGCCTTGGCTGCTTGTCGAGCCAATATACATCCCTGGACGCTTCCGAACCGCTTCAAGTCCTGAAAGTACTTGAATCTGGCTGGCATCATACTCAGCCGCCAGTTCATCCTTCTTCTCTTCGGCCGTTTCTTTCTTGTCCGTCACTGGTTATCCTCCTTGTTAAAATGCGTTCACTGGCACAGAAACCTGCACATAAGGACCTTGAACGCAATGGCCAAAAACCGGCCATCACGTTCAAGCCCACTTATGTTCCGGTTTCTAAACGTGCCTGTTCACGCTCTGCTTTAAACGCGTTCAACAGCCCAGAAACCTGCGTGTAAGGAACCTGAACGCAATGACCAAAGTACGGTCATCACATTCAGGCCCACTTACACTCCGGTTTCTAACCGGGCTGGTTCACGCTCTTGCTAATGTCCCCTCATCAACTTTAAAGACTGCAGGGGTTGCGATGATTTCTTTTTGAATGCCTTCCAAACTTGTGGTGGTTAAAAAGGTTTGGACTTTGGTTTGAATGGCCTTAAGTAAATGGGTTTGGCGAGCCGCATCTAATTCTGACAACACATCGTCCAGTAATAGCACTGGATATTCGCCAGTTTGATCCTTCATAAGGTCAATCTCTGCCAGCTTAACAGCCAATGCTGTGGTGCGTTGTTGCCCTTGACTGCCAAAATTGGCAACATCCTTATCATTGACGATGAACAACACATCATCTCGCTGGGGACCGACTAAACTGGTTCCTTGTTCGATTTCGCGCGCTTGCTGCTTGGCAAACATCTCGCCCAAAGCAGTGTAAACCTGCTCACTGTCACCGCGAAGACTGGGGTCAACCTGCGTTTGATAAGAAAAATGCAATGACTCCCGCCCCTTGGTGATATCTTGCTGAATCGTTGCAGCATAATCCGACATCGTCTCCAACAACTTAGCGCGCGCCGTAATTAGCTCTGCCCCGAAAGCTGCAAGCGAGTCAGTCAACACATCCAGATAAACCAGATCCTTGGCCTGATGATACTTAAGCTGCTTCAAATACGCATTGCGCTGCTTCAAAAACGTTTTATATTGGCTCAGATTATAAAGGTACTTGGGACTCATCTGACCAAACTCCATGTCGATGAAGCGACGCCGCCCAGCCGGACTGCCCTTGACGATGGCTAAATCCTCAGGTGCAAACAAGATGACATTAAAATGCCCTAAATACTGGGAAAGCTTCGGTTGTTCGATGCGATCAATCCGGGCACGCTTGCCTTGATGACTGATAATCAACTCCAACTGATGGGAACCGCTTTGTCGCGAAACTTGCCCGGAAACCCGTGCAAACTCGCTACCAAAGCGAATCAGTTCCTTATCATTGTTGGTTCGATGACTGCGAGCCAATGCCAAAACATAGATTGATTCAAGCAGATTTGTCTTGCCTTGAGCATTTGCCCCAATCAAAACATTGATTTCTGGTGAAAATGTTGTATCAACAGCAGCATAATTGCGATAATTTTTCAGCACCAAGTGATCCAGTTTCATGCGCTCACGATCACGTATGTTTGGCCGGCCACGCTGACTTGATCATCTGGATACAGCTTGCGCCCACGTCGCTCCTCAGCTGCGCCGTTGACTGTCACTGAGTTTTCACCCAGATACCACTTGGCCGCACCGCCACTATCGATCAATCCCGCCTCTTTCAGAAACTGGCCCAAGGTCAAAAAAGGGGTCGTGATTTCGATTGTTGTCATTGCTGTCGCCCTCCATTCCGAAAAGTGCTAGACAAACCGCGTTAAACCGCGATTTGTCGTCAATGAACACAAATTAATTATACCCTTATACTACTTAAAACACAATTCTAAAACGGCATTAAAGCGGCTCTGAGGCAATCTGAACGTTGTGCGTCCCCCTAGACTAAAAAGACCCAGAAAGGCCAAAATCGGCTAAATTTTGATTTCTATCGATTTTGACCAACTCTAAAGCTACTTTTACTTTTGTCCAGCAATATCCAAATCTGCGTTTAAAAATATCAAGCAACGCAAATGAACGTTTTTGCAATTTGATCGTGAATCGCGATTAGCCTTCAAAAATGAAAGGCTGCACACTTGGCTATCTATAATCACTTCTGTATAATTAGAGCATAGAACAATGTATAAATGTGTCTTTTTACATAAAAAGTCACTTTTTAATTTCATAAAAGTTAACATAAAGCTTTGTATAGGCTCTTATTATTTTATAAAAATAATATATTGGCTATCTATTATTATGTATTTATTTTCTATTTGTGAAAGCGCAGTCTGCACCCATATATGGAGGAAAATATGACATCTACTACTAAGTCGGTCTTTGGTATCTTTTTAATTTCTTCAGTGGCTACGTACGTCTATGGAAATTTCAATACAGATTTTCATAATTGGCTGAATCCTATGACAATCTTGGTCAGCGTCTTGATGGGTTGTGTCTTGGCATTTGTCTATTATTATTTCGTCAAAAGAAAACACTAAGCTTTGGCGAATATCAGTTCGATAACAAAAAAGATTCTAGAGAATTCATCACTCTCTAGAATCTTTTTTAATTGGCGCTCTTTGTTGCTACATCACGTGTTAAAACGTTCGAACTGGCGTGATGAGTTGGATAAACCGTTCCTTGTCTTCTGTTGGAACCAAAGTGAATGGTCGCAATGGTGCGGTGAAGTCAACTTCAATTGCCGTTTGGCCAAATCCTTGCAAGGCATCCTTCATATAGTCAGGGTTGAACGAGATTTCTAGATCCTCGCCGCTAAGTTTGTTGAAACTAAGTACTTCTTCAACATTCCCGACGTCTGGCGAATTACCGTAGATAGTCGCTTTTTGATCAGCGATATTAAGGACAAGCCGAACCACATTGTTGCTACTTTCGTGACTCAGCAAGCTGGCACGTTGAATGGAGGCCAGCAATGCTGGTGCGTCAAATTCCGCTTGCGTATTGCTGGATGTTGGAATAAGTCGGCTTGTGTCAGGGTAGTTGCCTTCAAGTAAGCGTGAATAAAAGGCCGTTTGCCCAAACACGAACAGCACTTGATTTTCCGCAATGCGAATTTCGATTTTTTCAACGTCATCGCTTAACATGCGGCTAAGTTCTGTCAGACTTTTCCCTGGAATAATGATGTCATAATCCGAGGCACTTGCTGTTGGTAAGGTCAGGCTACGTTGCGCAAGGCGGTGGGAATCAGTCGCAACAGCTACCAACTGATCGCCGGTAATTGTCAGATGAACCCCTGTCAAGATTGGTCGACTTTCCTGATTAGAAACGGCAATAACTGTTTGGTTAATCAACTGACGTAACACATCAGCTGAAACACTCAACGCTGCATCGGCTGTAATTTCTGGCAACCGCGGATAGTTATTGGCATCCAAACCATTAATAGTAAATTCAGATGCCCCAGACGTGATGACGGTTTGGAAATTGTCTTTAACTTCAAGCGTCATTGTGCTTTCTGGCAAACGTTTAACGATTTCGCTAAAGAAACGGGCTGGCAAGACGATTTCACCAGTGCTTCCGATTTGGAGATCATTATTTTCATCCGTTGCGTTGATCCGTGATTCGATTGAAATATCGGCATCACTACCAGTGAGGATTAAGCCGCTATCGTTGAGCACAATTTTCAATCCAGTCAGAATCGGAATGGTTGTTTTGGTTGAAATGGCCCGAGAAACATCATTCAAGGTTTTTAAGAATGTGGATCGGGTGATCGTAAATTTCATAAGAGCCTCCTGAACGTCTTTTATATATATAATATAAAGCTTTTGAAGTAATAGTAATAGGGCGTGTTCAAACTGTGGAAAACTTTGAGAAACAACAACTGAGAAAGTTATGCACTTGTGGATAAGTGCGACGGATAAAATGGTTTGTTTTTGAAGGTTATCCACATGTGCATTACCCGCGGTTTTTCAAGATATTCCGCAATTCGATCACTTGAGCTTTTAAATTCTCATCAGTTGTCATTGAAGCCATAATTTTTTCGTGGGCATGGATGACGGTTGTATGATCCTTGCCGCCGATTTCCTGACCTATTTTCGGTAAACTGTTATCGGTCATTTCGCGCGCTAGATACATCGCGATTTGGCGCGGAATGACAATCTGTTTGACGCGTTTCTTTCCTTTAAGATCCTGAACCGTCAGCTGAAAATATTTCGCGACAGCATTCAGGATTTGTGGAATGGTCAATTGTCCGCTGCGGTCATCAAGTTTCAGGGCTTTCAAGGCATCCGCGGCTAAGCTGGTCGTGATATCTTCGTTTTTCATGGTTGAAAAGGCTTGAACGCGTACTAACGCACCTTCGAGATCACGTACGTTACTTTCAATTTGACCAGCAATGTAAGACAAGGTGTCATCTGGAATGCTGAGATCTTCAGCATCGGCTTTATTCCGCAAAATAGCGATTCGTGTTTCCAGATCTGGCGGTGTGACATCGACAGACAAGCCCTTATTAAACCGCGAAACCAACCGTTCTTGAAGTTTGGGGATTTCGTTAGGCAGGCGATCACTGGTCAAAACAATTTGCTTCATATTTTCATACAGCGTATTGAAGGTATGAAAAAATTCTTCCTGTGTGGCCTCTTTGTCACCAAAAAACTGAATATCATCTACCAACAGCAGGTCCACATTTCGGTATTCTTGCCGAAATTGTTCCTGTTGTTTGGTTTGAATCGAGTTAATGAAGTCATTAGCAAAATTCTCACTGGTGACGTATTTTATGTTGGCTGCTGGGTTATTACCTAGCACTAAATTACCAATCGCTTGCATTAAGTGGGTTTTGCCAAGACCGACGCCACCATAAATAAACAGAGGGTTGTATGTTGTCCCAGGGGCTTCAGCAACCGCCAAAGCAGCCGCGTGGGCCATTTGGTTGCCCTTACCAATCACGAAGCGGTCAAACGTATATTTCGGATTTAAATGGGTTTTTGCCTTAAAAGTCAGATTTTGATCGTCTTCTTCAACCGCAGGACGTTGATCTGTAGCCGGAGCTGGCTGCAACTCATCCTTGGTCATAATGACGGGATCAACTTCAAGTTGCGCGAATTCGTAAACGCCTTCGACTACCTTGGTCACGAGATTCTTTTCCCAATAAGCTTTGTGTAAAGAAGCTGGGACTTCAATTTCGAGTTTATCTTTGGTTAATTTGACGGGTTTTGCTGTCTGGATCCATGTGCTGTAACCGACCGGGGTCAATTCTTCACGGAATTTATCATTCAGGTAAGCCCAAAGTTCCTCTAAATTGGGCATTCATGCCCCTCCTCCAATTATGTCCGGTAGCAAACCAGCTTATAGCTATGCTGACGAGTGATGACGGACATTCCTATATAAAAACGCGCTCATTGGCACCGAAACCTGCGTGTAAGGACCTTGACTGCAATGACCAAAGCCCGGTCATCACAGGCAAGGCCAATACACGCCGATTATTCAACGCGCCAATTCACGCTCTGCTGAAACGCGCTCGCATGCCCAGAAACCTCCACATAAGGACCTCGAGTCTAAATGGCCAAAGAGCAGCCATTTAGACTCGAGGCCACTTATGTTCCGGTTTCTAACCGGGCATGCGAGCGCTCTGCCAAAACGCGTTCATTGGCGCAGCAACCTGCGTGTAAGAACCTTGACTGCAATGACCAAAGCCCGGTCATCACAGTCAAGGCCGCTTACACTTCGGTTACTGAACGCGCCAATTCACGCTCTGTAAAAATAAGTTTAGCATTGCTGGCGTAAGTTTTCCACAGAAAGCACAGTTTTCCACAAACAAAAAATTGAGAAATGAACAGGGTGCGAACAGACTATCCCCAAGGTCGGGGACAACGAAAGCGTGATGACAATAAATTCGCAGTTATGCACATTGGCGCTGTGGAACAAAAACCTTGTAGCAGTAAGTGTTTCACAAGATATGAACAGGGCTTTGACAGCTTGTGGATAACTTTCTTCACACCCCTGTTTATCTGCGAATTTCCTGTGATTGGTTTGTGGAAATGACCGAAACCTAAAAATTTGAGACACAAGTTATCCACAGGTTCATAACTATCTGTGGATGTCGTGTCATCATCATGAGATCCTGCTTTCAATGGAAAAAACCTTGACGATAGTTGCTTCCTCGTGTAAACTCGGATGATGTCTGATAATGCAAGTCATCTTAATAAGATAAATCGTTTTTCATAGGAGGTGTCGTCAATGACAACCAAACGGACTTTCCAACCAAAGAAACGTCACCGTGAACGTGTTCATGGTTTCATGAAGCGGATGAGCACAAAGAACGGCCGCAAAGTTTTAGCACGCCGTCGCGCTAAAGGACGTAAAGTATTATCTGCCTAAGCCACTGACCGCGTCAGTGGTTTTTTTTAGAGCGCAAACAAACGCAGTTAGGAACCGGAGCGTAAGCGGCCTAAGTCGTGATGACCGGTCTTTGGTCATTGCGACTTAGGTCCTTACGTGCAGGTTTCTGCGCTTGTTCACGCGTTTCGGCGGCAGCAGCATGACCCCAATGAACGGCAATGGCCCAATCGTTGGTCGTTGCCGTTCATTTTCTGCTCAACAGCTTAATCTCAATGTGCAGATTAGAAACCGTCGACAAACCGCTGATACATATAGGAAAACACCGAGTCATCTTGTATACTTAGAACCAGATTGTGAGGGAGCATCATTGCGCAAGTCATATCGGATCAAAAAAGAAGCTGAATTTCAGAATGTGTTTGACCATGGCGATTCGGTTGCCAACCGCAATTTTGTGATCTATCACATGAAACGCGACCAACCGCATTTTCGTGTTGGTATCTCAGTGGGGAAGAAAGTTGGCCACACTGCGGTCATGCGTAACCAGATTAAGCGCTATATTCGGCAAAGTTTACTGGAGTTAAAACCTAATATTGACGCGCAAACCGATTTTTTGGTTATTGCACGTAAATCTGCTAACCAGCTCGACATGGCTGGCACCAAGAAAAATTTGATTCATGTCATGCGATTGGCTGGCATCCTGAACGAAGACATCGAGGTCATCTGACCAGAGCGTGAGCAGGCGCGTTTAGAAACCGGAGCATAAGCGGACTCAAATCTAAATGGCTGGGCTTTAGCCATTTAAATTTGAGGTCCTTCTGTGCAGATTTCTGCGCCTAGCGACCGCGTTTAAAAAAGAGAGGGATCATTTGTGAAAAATCGTCAAATCAAACGTGTGCTCGTCATTTTGAGCATGCTAAGCCTGGTCTTCATTTTGACGGCCTGCGGAACCGGACCCGTTACGCAAAATAGTACGGGGTTCTGGGATCGCTATGTTGTCTACACAGCCGGTCAATTTGTTATCTGGCTGGCGAATTTGTTCGGTGGCAACCCTGGTGTCGGGATTATTGCCTTCACCTTGATCATCCGAATTTTGATTTTCCCGCTGAGTTACATGTCAATCAAGAGCATGTCCAAACAGCAGGAAATTGCGCCGCAGCTAAAAGAACTACAAAAGAAGTACAGTTCAAAGGATACGGAAACCCAGACACGACTGCGTGATGAAACACAGAAACTTTATGCTTCAGCTGGGGTTAACCCAGTGATGGGCTGTCTGCCGATTGTGATCCAGATGCCATTCCTGATTGCGCTGTATCAAGCAATTTTGCGCACATCATCACTGCAAACGGGTACTTTCCTTTGGATGAACCTGTCACAACCAGATCCGTTGTGGATTATGCAGATTCTGGCAACTTTATTCACGTTGGGTACTAGTGTCTTATCCATGATGGCACAACCAACGCGTAATTCTAGCAGCTGGCTCATGATGATCGTCTCGCCTGTCATGATTTTCGTTTTCTCAATTACCTTGCCAAGTGCGCTGGCCATTTACTGGGTAGTTACCAATGCCTTTTCAATGATTCAGCAGTTGCTGATCCAGAACCCATTCAAGATTCGCCGCGAACGTGAAGCAAAAGCGCAGGCTGAAAAAGAAAAAGAACGGGCACTCAAGCGAGCGTACAAAAAAGCAACCAAACGGCGTAAATAACAACGGGAGGAAGCAAGATGCCAACCTTTCAAGGCAGTACGATTCAAAAAGCCATCGAAACTGGTCTCAAGCAGCTTGGCTTGCCGCGTGATGCCGTTAGCGTTGAAGTCGTTCGAGAAAATAAGAACGGATTTCTGGGCTTGATGCGTAAGCCAGCGATTGTTAATTTAAAACCCTTGGAACCGCCGATAGACGCTGATCCGACGCCAAGCGACGATCCGCCTGCCAAACCGCGGGCAGGGAAAAAACTTGCAACGGCTTTAACTGATGGTGCAGGCAAGAAAATTGCCAGTGCTTTCAACGATATCACCACCAAAAAGCGAGATAATCAAACCGCATTGGCCATGGTGCAGAGTTATCTGGAAGACATCACCACTGGTATGGGGATCGACACTCAAGTCACAAGTGAACGGCAAGGTAACACGGTCACATTTCAGTTGAAAACAGATGAAGAAGGCCTGTTGATCGGTAAGCATGGCAAAATCATCAATGCAATTCAATACTTAGCCCAAACTGAGTTCAATCATTATGCCAAAAGTAAATGGACAATCATGCTTGATGTCGGCGATTATCGCGAACGACGGCAGGCAACTGTCACACGTTTAGCAGAACGCACCGCTCGCGAGGTTTTAGCAACTGGCAAAGCCGTCTATCTCGACCCGATGCCATCATTTGAACGCAAAACGATTCATACGACACTTGTGGACAATACGTACGTTGAGACCCATTCAGAAGGCGTCGATCCTCGGCGATATGTCGTAGTCACACCCAAAAGACCGTAACTAACTTTTGACAAGTGACCGTTGCTTAAGTATGATAGTCACAGTTTAATAACGATGAAGTAGTCAAAGTGCTTTATCCAGTCTTTCCCTGATAGGGGGAAAGACTGGATTTTGCGCTTTTTTTGTAGAGCGCAATCAGGCGCGGTTAGAAACCGGAGCATAAGTGGCATCAGACCTAAATGGCTGGTTTTGCCATTTAGGTCTGATGTCCTTATGTGCAGGTTTCTGCGCCTGATTGCGCGTTTCGGAACCGCCTAGCCCCCTAACCAGAAAGTCTGGGCTTTGGGCCATCTGGTTGGACTGTCCTTCGCATAGCCGAGATGCGCCTGATTGCGCGTTTCAGAGGCCACGAAGGGATTGGCCTTTACCACACAAATCCCTACATGCAGGTTCTACAATTCCATTGCGCGTTTCGGAGGCCGCCACATCACTCATCCGCCTCAGTCGCCTGCCATGTCCAACCCCATCAACTCATTTTTCTTACCGAATCATCTCAAAAAGGAGTCTTTCAAATGTCTGCATCTATCACTGCGTACGACACCATCGCTGCCATCTCCACCCCGCCTGGCGAAGGTGCCATCAGCATCGTTCGGCTCAGCGGTGAGACAGCCGTAGCGACAGCTAATCAAGTTTTCAAGGGAAAAGACCTCTCGCAGGTTAAAAGCCATACGATTCATTATGGCCATATTGTCGACCCTGAAAGCGGCGAGTTGATTGATGAGGTCATGGTTAGTGTCATGTTGGCACCTAAGACCTTTACCCGTGAAGATGTTGTCGAGATTAATTGTCATGGCGGTATTGTTGCCACTAACCGCATTTTGCAGTTGCTCTTAGGCGAAGGCGCACGGATGGCTGAGCCAGGTGAGTTCACCAAACGGGCATTCCTGAACGGCCGCATTGATCTCACAGAAGCTGAGTCGGTCATGGATCTGATTCGAGCCAAAACCGATCGGGCGATGCAGGTTGCAGTCAATCAGCTAGACGGTAATCTGCATACATTGATCAAACGCCTTCGTCAGGAAATCCTCGAAGTGTTGGCACAGGTGGAAGTCAACATTGACTATCCTGAGTATGATACTGATGAAATGACCACCAAAATGCTGCTTGAAAAGGCGCAAACCGTTCAAAAAGCTATCAGCAATTTGCTGAGTACCGCCAGTCAAGGCAAGGTCTTGCGCGAAGGTTTAGCCACCGCAATTGTTGGCCGTCCCAACGTTGGAAAAAGTTCGCTGTTAAATCACATGTTGCATGAGGATAAAGCGATTGTGACCGATGTAGCTGGTACGACTCGTGATGTGCTAGAGGAGTATGTCAACGTGCGTGGTGTCCCGCTAAAACTGGTCGACACAGCCGGTATTCATGACACGACTGACAAAGTCGAGAAAATCGGTGTTGAACGCTCACGTCAAGCCATCACACAAGCCGATTTGATTTTGCTAGTGTTGGATCAAAGTGAACCATTGACGGATGAAGACGAACAGCTCATTCAAGCAACAGCTAATAAAAAACGGATTATCGTTTTGAATAAACAGGACTTACCTGCACAGCTAGATACCACCGCCTTGTTGAAGTTGGTTTCGCCGGATGAAATCATCAAGACCGCTATCCCGACTAGCGCAGGCATGGATGCCTTAGACGAACGGATTGCGAAGTTGTTCTTCGGCGGCATCGAAAATAGCCAAACAACAGTGATGGTTTCCAACGCTCGGCAGATCGGGCTATTACGCCAAGCCAACAAGAGCTTGGACGCTGTGATCGCCGGAATCCATGCTGGTATGCCAATTGATCTCGTGCAAATCGACATGACTGCGGCGTGGGATAAACTTGGTGAAATTACTGGTGAAAGTGCGCCAGATGAACTAATCACCCAATTGTTTAGTCAATTCTGCTTGGGCAAGTAAAGCTCAGTGCCAATTAGAAACTTATTCATGGAGGAAATCGAATGCCTGATGTCAAAAAATTTGAAGCCGGTACCTATGATGTCATCGTTGTTGGTGCTGGTCACGCTGGTTGTGAGGCCGCTTTGGCAGCCGCGCGGATGGGCCAAAAGACGTTACTATTGACGATCAGCTTGGAAATGCTGGCGTTTATGCCGTGTAATCCAAGTCTGGGCGGCCCAGCCAAGGGAATCGTAGTGCGTGAAATTGATGCACTCGGTGGTGAAATGGGCAAGAATATTGATCGAACATATATTCAGATGCGGATGCTTAACACCGGCAAGGGCCCAGCCGTTCGTGCATTACGGGCCCAGGCTGATAAGGCAGCCTATCACCGCAGCATGAAACACGTGATTGAAAACACGCCAAATCTGGATCTGCGTCAAGGCCTCGCTACTGAGGTGCTCGTCGAAAATGGCCAAGCTGTCGGTATCGTGGCGGCAACTGGCGCAATGTATCGGGCCAAGAGTGTTGTTTTGACCGCAGGCACCAGTTCTCGCGGCAAGATTATCATCGGTGAGTTGATGTACAGTTCTGGCCCTAATAACAGCCTGCCAAGTATCAAGCTGTCAGAAAATCTTGAACAGCTCGGCTTCAAATTGCGGCGATTTAAAACCGGGACTCCGCCGCGAGTCAATGGCAACACCATCGAATTTGATAAAACCGAGGAACAGCCTGGCGATAAGACTCCGAATCATTTTAGCTTCACGACGCCGGATTCAGTTTATTTGAAGGATCAGCTTAGTTGCTGGATGACTTACACTAATGCAACGACCCATCAAATTATTCGCGATAATTTGGATCGGGCGCCAATGTTTTCCGGTGTGATCAAAGGGGTTGGCCCGCGCTATTGCCCATCAATTGAGGATAAGATCGTTCGTTTTGCTGACAAGCCGCGGCATCAACTGTTTTTAGAGCCAGAAGGTCGCGATACCTCCGAATACTATGTCGGTGATTTTTCGACTTCTATGCCAGAAGAAATTCAACTGAAAATGCTGCATAGTGTGGCTGGGTTGGAACATGCCGAACTCATGCGTGCCGGGTATGCAATTGAGTACGATGTGATCGAGCCATGGCAACTGAAGGCCACGTTAGAAACCAAAGTCGTTGATAATCTTTTCACTGCCGGCCAGATGAATGGTACCAGCGGCTATGAAGAAGCAGCTGGCCAAGGCATTATGGCTGGCATCAATGCGGCGTTGCGTGCCCAAGGCAAAGGGCCGTTCACGCTCAAGCGTTCCGATGCCTATATTGGTGTGATGATCGATGATTTGGTGACTAAGGGCACGAATGAACCTTATCGCCTGTTGACCAGCCGTGCTGAATATCGACTTTTGTTACGCCATGACAATGCCGATCTGCGGCTGACGCCAATGGGCCATGAGCTTGGTTTAATTAGCGATGAGCGCTATGCTGAATTTTTGGCAAAGCGTCAGGCCATTGAAACTGAACTTAACCGGCTGAATACGACCCGGTTGAAGCCTAAAGACGTGAATCCATGGCTAGAGGCCCATCATTATGCGCCACTTAAGGATGGCGTCTTGGCCAGCGACTTCCTGAAGCGGCCGGAAATCGACTATCAGACGATGGCGCAATTCTTGCCAGATAATCCGACTTTGGATCATCGTGTCATTGAGCAGGTTGAGATTCAAATTAAGTATGCTGGCTATATTGCAAAGGAAGAAGCCAGTGTCGCCAAACTGAAGCGCCTGGAAGGCAAAAAGATTCCGCTACGTATTAACTACGCGGCCATCAATGGTTTGGCAACTGAAGCACGTCAGAAGTTGGTTAAAATCCAGCCAGAAACCATTGCGCAGGCGAGTCGTATCAGCGGCGTCAATCCTGCTGATGTGGCGATTTTGTCAGTGTACATTGAGCAGGGACGCATTAGTAAAGTGGCCCAATAAATTGGAAACCGAATTGCCAAACTAGCTGGCGATTCGGTTTTTTTGATGCCAAGCCAGCCCGGGGAGAGACCGACGTGTAAGTAGCCTTGGACGGGGGCGCGTGATCATGAGAAGCAGCAGTTTTGTGCTTTGAAGCAACCTTTGATAAGCTGAAAAAGTCTACTGGACATGACGCTTTTTTGCCTTGTCACTGTCGGCGAATTATCGATTTAAAAAGTGGGGAACGGCTAAGTAGCAAGATGAAATTAGAGGAGTGGGAACCATGTTAGGCTTTTGGACATCTAGAGCACTACTTTTTTTCTTTTTATTTCTGGTGCTCATCTTATTAGGACTTGGGATAGTCGTCATTTTGCGCAGAAAAGATTTTTCATTAGCAGTGAAACTGGCTTTGGCGCTACTGCTGATAATCGCATTTTTAGGCATTGGTTATGTTTTGTTATTTATTTCTTTCATTGGTTTTAACACGCCATAACGCACTTGTGTTTTCATTTGTTTAAGGGGTTAATAAATGAAAAACCTTTTCAGAAAAATTTGCTGACGATTGCCTAATGTCATCACTTGCCACCGCTATCAAAAAAGCCGACAATTAATAAAATGCAAAACGCGGAAACGCGATCTTGAGGAGCAAACGCGATGAGTCAACCAGGAACAGAGGAAATTTTAGAAGTCTGCGGCAAGGTGGGAGAGATTTTACTGAATGCCGGCGCCGAGACATCACGGATTGAGACAACCGTGGAATATATCGGGCATGCGGCAGGGGCAAGCGTTGCGTGTTATGCCACGATTACGGCAGTTTTTGTCAGTTTGGAGAACGAAAGTCGTACGCGCTTAATCAAATCAACATTAGGCGGATTCAACTTGCAAAAGGTCGATGAGTTGAATCAACTGTCGCGTGAATTCGTCGCTCATCGGATAACATTTGAAGCCCTTAAGCAAGAAGTTGCGCGAATTGATCACCAAGTCATTAATTTCCCATGGTGGGCGCGGATTCTGGGCGCCGGTTGGGTTTCGGTCGCGCCAATGCTGCTTTTTAAAGCGACAAATGGTGATTTGGCTTTAGCCTTTTTTGTTGGTATTTTTGGTTATCTTGCGGCTGAGTATGTCGGTCGCCGCACGACGACGCCTTATTTCAAAGAAGCGACTGGTGCCTTTGTGGTGGCCATTTTAGCGGAATTACTGGTGAGCATCGGGTGGGGCGATAGTTCCGGCAATATTATTATTAGTGCCCTCATGCCGTTGGTTCCTGGGGTGGCCATCACCAATGCGATTCGGGAAATTCTTTCGCGGCAAATCATCAGCGGCATTGTTCGCACTGTAGACGCCATTTTTGTAGCTGGCGCAATTGGTTCTGGGGTCGTTATTGCGATTGTACTGAATAATGTTTGGGGAGGGCGCTAGCATGCGCTTATTAATTGAATTTCTGATTAGCGTCTTGTCGAGCATCGGGTTTGGCGTCATCACCAACATCCCCAAACGCGCCTTGCTGCCAGCTGGGATCACAGGCGGTGTTTCGTGGTGTGCATACTGGCTCATCAGCCTGCAGGATCACAGTCTCATATTACCGAACTTCACGGCCACGGTAATCATCGGATTGCTGGGGAATTATTTTGCTATTCGTCACCGGGTGCCGGTTAATACGATTTACATACCAAGTCTTGTATCACTGGTGCCAGGCGGCATTGCTTATCTGGGTGCGCGCAGTTTCACCATGGGAAAAGCCGCGAGTGCTGCGCAGCAAATCTATAACGTCATTTTGATTGCGATGGCACTGGCAGTCGGTTTTGTGGTCGCGGAGGTTATTTTTAAGGCCGTTCGACCGCAACTTGTTCGCCTAATTGCAAAGTTGCCGAAAGTTCAGACAAAATCACAGAGAGGAAAAAGACCATGACTTTAACAGAACAATTGATGCAGACACTGGCTGCCGATGAATCAGAAATGCTTGCGATTCGGCGGCATCTCCATGCTCATCCGGAAATTTCGTTTCATGAGAAACAAACGGCTGCTTATATCAAACAATATTATGCAGCCTTGAACGTCCCCGTGACGCCGTGTGGGGAGGGCTATGGCATGTACGTTGATATTCAAGGCGGTCAACCGGGACCGACGTTAGCGTTGCGGGCGGATTTTGATGCCTTGGCGATTCAAGAGGATAACGACCTGTCGTTCAAGTCTCAGAATCCTGGGGTGATGCATGCGTGTGGCCATGATGCGCATACGGCTTATTTGCTGGTGTTGGCTAAAGAATTGATCAAGATCAAAGCCAAATTGGCCGGTACCATTCGAATCATTCACCAGCCCGCTGAGGAAGTCTCTCCAGGTGGTGCCAAGGGGATGGTAGCAGCAGGGGTTCTCGAAGGCGTTGATAATGTGTTAGGCGTTCATGTCATGTCATCGATGCCGACAGGGTTGATTGGCTACCATACAGGCGCAACCCAAACCGGGCGGGCCAACTTTACCGATACGATTATCGGCAAAGGTGGACACGCTTCTATGCCGCACCTGAGCAACGATGCTATCGTGGCTGGCAGCTATTTGGTGACGGCACTGCAAACGATTGTGTCGCGGCGAGTTGATCCTTTTGACACGGCAAGCGTCACCATCGGCTCATTTGACGGCGCTGGTTCTTTCAATGCGATTAAGCAAGACGTTGTATTGAAAGGCGATGTCCGGATGATGAAGGAAACAACGCGCAAAACGATTCGACAACAGATCGTCACCATGAACCAAGGACTAGAAACCCTGTTTGGGGTTAAAACAAAGCTGGACTATGATGACAATTATCCGGTTTTGATGAATGATGCGACCTTAACCGAAAATGCAATGGCCGCGATCAAAGCAGCAAATATTCCGGAGATTAAGGCCATTAAGGACACTGGCGTTCAAGACCCATCCGAAGATTTTGCGTATTTTGCCCAAAAGGTACCAAGCAGTTTCTTCTACATTGGCTGTCAACTGCCAGACGGCTCTAATCATCCTCACCACAGTCCCGACTTTATGATGGACGAAGATGCGATTCTGATTGCTGCCAAGGCTGTTGGCGCGGCGGCGTTAGGGTATTTGCAAAGTGAATCGACAACGCGATGAACAAGTAGGACTTTGCGCGGTCGTGGTTTGATATGCTTTCTTTAATACAAAAACGAAAAAACCTTGCAACCATTTTAAGAGGGCTGCAAGGTTTTTTAAAATTTTTGTGAAACAGTATTCATTAGATTGTCCGATTTCGGACTTTAAGCTGCTGGCTCACTGGTGACTTGTTCCACTTTTGTCATCGCATCTGCTACTTTGGCAGGTGTTAAAGTTGGATCAACCAAGATGAAGGTTTCATCTGGTTTAGCGGCAAATTCGGCCACTTGCTTAATCTTTTCATCGACTTGATCGGTGACATGCAAATCTTCAAGGTTCAATGGCAAACCGATCTTTTCATAGAATGGAATCAAGTTGCGAATTTCGGTATCATCGCCGGTTTCAGCCAGTTGCACCAGAATGCCGTAAGCCACTTTTGAACCGTGCAAGATGGCATGGGTTTCTGGTAAGTAGGAGAGGCCATTGTGAGTGGCGTGAGCACCGGCAGCGCGACCATCAATGCCGCCGAAGCCACCGACTTCACCAGCCAAGCCGATAATGGTATCGGCAACCGCCTCAAAAGCCGGGGTGTCGCGGCCAGCATCCAAATCGGCCAAGGCCTGTTCAGCATCTTTAAAGAGAATCTTTTGAATCGTTTTGGCCGCGGCACGACTCAACTGGCCGTATGCCTTTAACTGATCCACTTTATCACGGGTAATGCCGTCCATCTCATACCATTTGGCCAAGGTATCGCCAATTCCAGCAACAAAGAAATCATGTGGGGTGGACAATAAGAGGTTATAGTCTACCAAAGTAATATAGGCAGATTTTTTAAAATATTCAACGTAACTAAAGGTATGACCTTGCGGATGATAAATTGCAGCAAGCGGTGTGAATGGCGCACAGTTAGAGGCCAAGGTGGGGATGCTGATGAGCTCAGCACCCAAGGCTTCGGCCGCAACTTTGGCGGTATCGATCAAGCGACCAGCACCGATTCCTACCACGGCATCAGCATGACCGATTTCCTGTGCAAGTTCGTGTCCATTCTCATCACTGGCGGAGCCGTCGTAATGATAGACTGGCAAGTTCAGTTCGCCGGGATAAGCCTTGGTGAAAGCAGCAAAACTTTTTTCGCCGGTAATCACAACTGGTTGATTAAAATCCGCTAAGATCGTATCTAAGTATGCCAAGGCACCTGACTCACTCACAAAACGATTTGCCCCAGGGCGTAGTTCCAAATCTAACTTCATCGACAAAACTCCTCTCATGTAAATCTCATCTTATGTGATAATTTTTAACATACGCGATGTTCTGTATGAAGTCAACTAGAAAATGAAAACAGGTAAAACCTGGATACCAAAAATACACTTAGCCTACAACAACTGGGATTGTTGTAAGCAAAAACAGTCACTAATAATGTCACGGAAAGTCCGAGATACTACGCCGTTCCACTATCTCTTATTTCCAAAATACTTATAGGTTGGTAAATTATTTTCTGTTGTGTCGCTGGGCGACAAGGGTTACATGCGAGTATTGGGAAAAAGGACAAACAAAAACGGGTTTTAAAAACAGTGTTGACATTGCTTGAAAGCGCTGTTAATATAACAAAGTAGTATAAATACGTAGGAACGTGACTTAACAAATTAAGGCGTCACCTATTCACAATGAGATCCATTTCGGGTTTTTTTGGTGAATAGGTGTTTTTTTGTTCTCTCTGGGTTGGCTTTAAAACATGTGTTTTGTAGGGAGGTGATTGGGATGAAAGTGGTTAAAAAAGTTTACAATAATAACGTTGTTCTCGTTATTAATGAGAAAGGCCATGAAGAAATCATCATGGGGAAAGGTATCGGATTTAACCTACGTGCTAAAGAAACGTTTGATGAAGCAAAGCTTTCGATCGACAAGACTTTTGTCGTTGAAGACGAGCAAAGCATTAATAATCTTCCTGATATTTTAAATACAATCGATTATTCTGATATCGAATTGGCCAGTGACATCATTAAGCAAGGAGAAAAAGTTTTAGGTTATAAGTGTTCAACT